>CAIXAA010000591.1 GCA_903917305.1 uncultured Myxococcales bacterium
GCAGAGGCCAGCAGGGCGGCCTGATTGTACCCGCGGTCGCGCTGTTTCTGCCGATGCAGCGGCACCGGCACCACGATGTCGATCTCCTCCGCCGCATAATGCGCCAGCACGCAGCCTTGCAGCAGATCCACCAGATCCGACGGCAGCCCGGAGCGCGTTCCCCACGCCTTGGCCAGCTCTACGCCCGCCGCGCTGTGCAGCGCCACGCCCAGCTGCGCGGCCTCGAACGGCGCGAGACCTTGGGCCAGCTGCGCGCCGATCACGCCCGCCAGCACATCGCCGCTGCCGCCCTTGGCCAGCGCGGCGTTGGCCCGCATGCACACCGCCCACGCGCCGCCGGGCGCGACGACCAGCGTGCGGCTGCCCTTCAAGACCACGACGGCATTCCACTTCTCGGCCGCCTTGCGCGCGGCGCCCATGCGATCGGCTTCGACCGCCTCGATCGTCGTGTCGAGCAGCGTCGCCATCTCGCCCGGATGCGGCGTCAGCACCAGCCGGCCCGCCGCCGGCGCCGCCATGTCCGGCTTGGAGGCCAGCGCGGTCAGCGCATCCGCATCCAGGAGCACCGGCACCGTCGACAGCGCCAGCAGCCGCTGCACGAGGTCCACCTCCGCCGCGCCGGTGCCCAGCCCGGGTCCGACGACGACGGCGCTCTTCTTGACCAGCAGCTTCTCGATCCGCTTGATCTCGCTGGCACCGCCGCGCACCGCCTCGACCATCGCGTCGGGGTAGTACGCCTCGAGCCGCCCGCGCACTTCGCCCGACGTGCCCACGGTGCACAGCCCGACGCCGCTGCGCATCGCGCCGCCCGCACACAGCAGCGCCGCACCGGCCTTGCCCGGCGAACCCGCGACGATGAAGATGTGTCCGAATCGCCCCTTGTGGCTGTGCGCCGGCCGCGCCGGCAGCAGCGAGGCCGCGTACGCCGCATCCAGCGTGTTCCCCGTCGGTGTCAGCGCCTCGAGCCAGCGCCGCGGCACGCCGATGTCGGCAACCACCAGTTCGTCATAGAGATCCGGCCCCGCGCCGACGCACAGCCCCGTCTTGACCGCGGCCATCGTCACCACGAGGTGCGCGCGCACCGCCGCCCCGAGGATCCGGCCATCCTGCGCGCACAGACCGCTCGGAAGGTCCGCCGCCACGACCAGCCCGCGGTGCCGCCCGTCGAGCTGCTGCGCCAGCGTCAGGATCGGATCGCGCAACTCTTCTGTCGGACCAATGCCTACCAGCGCATCGACGATCGCCGCGGAGCGCCCGAGCGAGCGCCGCACGTTCTGCAGCTCCGGCTGGCGCGGCGCCTGGGCGAAGGCGCGCGCATCGATGCCGCTGGCCTTCATCGCCTTGTAGTGCACCGCCGAAGCCGGCGTCATCTTTGCGAGATCACCGGCAATGTAGACTTCGACGCGGAAACCGCAGCTGGCCAGGACGCGCGCCGCCACGAAGCCGTCGCCGCCGTTGTTGCCGGTGCCGCACAGGACTGTTGCGTAACGATCCTGGCCCATTCCGACGCGTTCGACGATGGCGCGCACGATGGCGCGGCCCGCCGTCTCCATCAGCAGCGCCGGCTCCAGGCCCAGCTCCTGCGTCAAGCGCCGGTCCAGCTCGCGCATCTGCTCGGGCGTGATGATCCGCATGGCGTGCCCCTACAATGTCAGGATTTCAACCATTTCCCGCACAGCGCGCTCGATGCCCACGAACATCGCCTTGGCGATCAGGGCATGGCCGATGTTCAGTTCTTCCACGTGCGGCAACGCCGCGATTGCCAAGGCATTGTGGTAGTCCAGCCCATGCCCCGCCGCGACGCGCAGCCCGAGCCGGCTCGCCTGCACCGCCGCATCGCGCAGGTGCCCCAGCGCCGCCTGCTGCGCCGCGCCCGGCGGCAGGTTCGCGTAGTCGCCCGTGTGCAGCTCCACCGTCGCCGCGCCGAGCCGAACCGCCTGCCGCACCTGATCGATCTGCGGATCGATGAACAGCGACACGACGATGCCCGCGTCCGCCAGCTGCCGCACGATCGGCCCGACCGTCGCCGCGTGCGCAATCGCGTCCAGGCCGCCTTCGGTGGTCTGCTCCTCGCGCCGCTCCGGCACCAGCGTCACGGTATCCGGCATGTATTTCAGGGCGATCTCGGCCATCGCCTGCGTCGCGGCCATCTCCAGGTTCAGCGGCACCTGCACGGTCTGGCGCAGGATGGCCAGGTCGCGCTCCTGGATGTGCCGGCGATCTTCGCGCAAATGCACGGTAATCTGGTCAGCACCGCCCTGCTCCGCCAGCGCCGCCGCGAAGATCGGATCCGGGTACTTCGTGCCGCGCGCCTGCCGCAGGGTCGCGACATGGTCGACATTGACGCCGAGCAGCACGCGCTTGCCGGTCGCCTCGCTCTCGCTGGACATGGGGAGCCCCTTGAAACAGGTGGAAACTAGGCGCCGATCGCAGCAACGACCGAGTCGGCGATGCGCTGCGCGTGGGCTTGCACGAGGGCCGAGTCGCTGCCTTCGACCATCACGCGGCACTTGCGCTCCGTGCCGCTGTAGCGCACCAGGACGCGGCCCGCGCCTTCCAACTCCTTCTCCGCATGGGCGATCGTGCCGGACACCGCGGTCAGGGAGGAGATCGGCGGCTTCTCGCGCACCGGCAGGTTGATCAGCACCTGCGGCACGGACGTCATCACGCGCGCCAGCTCCGAGATCGGCTTGCCTTCGCGCACCATGATCGCCAGCACCTGCAGCGCCGCCAGCACGCCGTCGCCGGTCGTCGCGTGGTCGAGGAACACCAGGTGCCCGCTCTGCTCGCCGCCCAGCGTGAACTTGCCCTTGCGCATCGCTTCGACGACCTGCCGATCGCCGACATCGGTGCGCACGAGGTGGATCCCCGCTTCGCGCATGGCGATTTCCAGGCCGTAGTTGCTCATCACCGTCGCCACCAGCGTGCTGTGCCGCAGCGCGCCGCCGGCCTTCATGCGCAGCGCGCACAGCGCCATGATGTGGTCGCCATCGACGATCTCGCCGCGCTCGTCGACCAGCACCAGCCGGTCCGCGTCGCCGTCCAGCGCCAGCCCGACGTCGCAGCCGTGCTCGACGACCGCCTTGGCCAGCTGCTGCGGATGCAGCGCGCCGCAATGATCATTGATGTTCACGCCATCCGGGTTCACGCCGAGCGCGACGACCTTGGCGCCCAGCTCCTCGAACACCATGGGCGCGACCTTGTAGGCGGCACCGTGGGCACAATCCACTGCAATCTTGAGACCATCCAGCGTCAGATCTGCCGGGAAGTTGTACTTGAGCTTGACGACGTAGCGCCCCCACGCGTCGTCGATGCGGTGCGCGCGCCCGATGTCGGCGCCGTGCGCCAGCGCGCCGTAGAGCGGTGCCGGCTGCGCGACCATCTCCTCGATCTGCGCCTCCAGCGCGTCGTCCAGCTTGAAGCCGTCCGCGCCGAAAACCTTGATACCATTGTCATAGAACGGATTGTGCGACGCCGAGATGACCACGCCGGCGTCCGCCCGCATGCCCAGCGTCATGAACGCGATGCCCGGTGTCGGCAGCGGCCCGACGAGGTACGGCTCGGCGCCGACCGAGCAGATGCCCGCGACCATCGCCGTCTCGAACAAGTAGCCGCTGCGCCGCGTGTCCTTGCCAATGATGATGCGCGTGCGCTCGTGCCGGCCCTTGCACAGGATGCCGACGGCGCGGCCGATCTGCAGCGCGTTTTCCACCGTCATCACGCCGGCATTGGCCTCGCCGCGCACGCCATCGGTTCCGAAGAGTTTGCTTGCCATGCTGCCTTCCTCGCACGTGGATCTGGATTCCTGGATGATAGCGACGGCGCCAAACGGTGCCAATCTGGCGCGCCTAGGAGCGCACAACCCGCAGCGGCACCGGCTGATCGCGCTGCAGCATTGGCTCGCGCGGCGGGTGCATCTCGCGCTGCAGCACCTTCATGATGGCGCGATCGTCGTAGTTGGCCTTGCGGATCATCTCGACGCGCTCGCGCAACCTGTCGAGATCCGTCTTGATTCCGTAGCTGCGCAGGATGCCGTCCAGGCGCCCGTAGTGCCGCTCGATCGCCTCGGTGGCGCTCAGGTAGCCGTGCAGCGCCGACTCCGCCCGCTCCCAGAAGTTCAGCGGATTCATGTTGAAGAACTTCACGTCGGTCTCGCTCGGCTCCAGGAGCACGACGTCGCCGTGGAAGTTCGGATCCATCTGGATCTTCTCGATTCCCAGCAGCAGGCGCGTGTGCAGCATCGTGCGGAACGCCTGGTTCACGACGGCGTTGATGCCCATGTCGGAGATCGACGCCTGCTGGTTCAGGAGCTGGTCCGCGTAGTAATTCACGTACGGCCGGAAGGGGTTGTACGCGATCACCAGCGTGGCGCCGCGCTTGACGGCCTGGCTGATGTTGGCGGTGCGGCGCACGCCAGCGTCGATGTAGTCCTGGCCGCGGATGCGCGCCGGCTTGTAGAAGCCTGGAATCGCAGTGGAAGCTTGGACGGCCTCCGAAATCGTGACGCTGTTGTCCTCGTCGTGGCCGAAGACCACGCCTTCGGCGGTGTTGAGGTTGGTGGCGCCGATGTAGAGCGACTTGCCGCGCTCGATCTGCAAAAGCCTGAAATCGTTCGGAACATCGTTCTTGCGCAGGTTCTCGCGGATGAAGCGCTCGATGCCGGAGTTGTCGAACAGGCCCGACGGCAGGTAGCTCAGTCCCGGGCGCAAGTCGCTCTCGCGCAGCATGTCCTGGATGATCGGCCGCACCAGCAGCTCGGCCGTGCGCAGGCCGGGCTCGTGCAGGAAGTCGCGGGTACGGTTGACGAACTCCGGACGGTGCCGGCCCAGCTGCCGCGCCAGGGCCAGCGACGCGCCGGGGATGAAGCTCAGGGCGTCGCGGCTGGCGCGCAGCGGCTTGGTGGCGAACTCGCGCCAGTTCGGGCGGTAGAAGTCGATGGGGCGAAACGGCTCCAAGCGCGTGCTGGTGCCTTCGAGCGAGCGCAGCATCTCCTCCGGGCCGATGCCGGCGGCCAGCGGCGCGGCGAGGAAAGCGCCTGCGGAAATGCCGACGTAGATGTCGAAGTCGGTGACGCCGCGGTTGGACAGCAGCGTGTTCAGCGCGATCAGGCCGCCGATCTTGAACGCGCCGCCGGAGATGGCGCCGCCAGCCAGGACCAGGGCGACCTTGGCGTGGGCGCGAGGCCTTGTGCGGTCGCCCTTCTCGACAAACGTGATGCCCATGGTCCTCCGCGTGCGCACCTTGAGGTGGCGGCTGCCGATGATGGCCCCTGGCGCGCAAGCCGGCCACATTTTCGCATTCTCATCCGGTTTTCTGGCGTGGCAAGGCCCCGCCTACGCGATTTCCCCAGCCTCGCCCGCCTGCTCGCACAGGCGCTGCCCCAGGCGCGACAGGCCGCTGGTCTGCGACTGCGCGTCGTCCGCAACCTGCCATCTTTGCTCAACATACCCCAGCGGCTGCAGATCCGGTTCGTGGCCCGGCGGCACGACCACGACCAGCGACTCGACCTCGTAGCGCCGGTGCGTGAGCACGTGGACCAGGGCCGGCAGCGCGCGATCGGCCTGCAGCCCTTGGCTCAGCAGCCAGCGGCCCAGCTGCACGCCGGCCGCGGCGCCTTCGAGGCCCGGCGGCTCCCACAGCCCCGCCCAGCGCCCCTTGGCCGGCCGCCGACCGAGCAGGATGCGGCCTTCGCGCGCCACGATCGCATACGCCGCCGTCACCTGCTTGGGCGCGGCACGCACGCGCGCGGGCGGGATCGCCTCCTGCAAATCCTGCGCGAACACAAGGCAATGCGGCTGTACCGGACACGCGGCGCAGGCCGGCTTGCGCGGCGTGCAGACCGTCGCGCCCAGCTCCATCAGCGCCTGGTTCCACGTACCGGGATCGCGCTGCGCCGTCGGCAAGGCCAGCCAGTCCTGCGCCGTCTGCCACAGCCAGCGCGGCTGCGGCTGCCCCGGCTGCGCGTGCCACCGCGAGAACACACGCGAAACATTGCCATCGACCAGCGCCGCGGGCTCGCCAAACGCAATCGAGCGCACCGCGCCCAGCGTGTACGGCCCCAGACCGGGCAGCTGCGCGAGCGACGCGGCATCGGAAGGCAGCTGCCCGCCGTGATCGCGCACGACCAGCTGCGCGGTTTTGTGCAGGTTGCGCGCGCGGTTGTAGTAGCCCAGGCCCGTCCACTGCGCCAGCACGTCCTGCAGGTCCGCCGCCGCCAGGTCCGCCAGCGTCGGCCAGCGCGCCATCCAGCGTTCGTAGTAGCCGAGCACGGTGTCGACGCGCGTCTGCTGCAGCATCAGCTCCGAAACGAGCACGCCGTACGGCGTCGGCCGGTCGCGCCACGGCAACGTGCGGTGATGTTTGGCGTACCAGTCGAACAGGCGCTCCTGGGCGGTCTGGCGGTCAGCGCGGTCTGGCATGCGGCACCGGGCGGCGAAGGGGCTGGGCCGCGGGCGCCACGGCAGGCAGGAGTTGCGGAATCGGCGCAACCGCCGCCGGCGAGGCTGGCACGGCGGCACCGGTCGCGTCGAGCAACCGTGCGTCAAAGCACGCCTGCCGCCACTGGATGTTGTCCGCGCTGAACTCGAAGGCCACGTCCGCGCCCGCCTCGTCCGGACGCAGGGCGGCCTGCCACGGATGGTAGGCGAAATCGTCCTTGGCGAGCGCGGTTTCGAACACCACGCGGTTGGCCACGCGCACGCGCAAGCGCAGGTCCGAGCCCTCCTCGTGGCGCACCGCCCACAGCCGGTTGCCCACGCGCCCCGCCAGCACGCGCGCCGGCGGCGGATGCGTCCACACGAGGCGCAGGAGGCCGCCATCGCGGTGCGGTTGGATGTAGATGCATTCGCGCCGCGTGTTGCCGACTTCGTTGATGCCCTGCCAGATGTCCTGCCAGCCCTCCCCGCCGCAATCGAACTTGGCGCCGCGCCAGGTGCAGGTCGTGAAGCTGCCGTCCGCCTGCTGGCGCTGCACGCTGGCGTCCGCGAGACGCTTGCGGAAATCGAACGCCGTGCGCGTACCGCCGACGTCGAACAGGAAGACCGCGGTGCCGTGGCCCATGTCGCTGCGGCGCAGCAGGCGGGCGGGCGCTGGCAGGCTGAACTTCTTGCCGTAGTCGTGCGTGGTGACGACCCACAGGCGGGCAAAGCCGTCCGCATCCCACAAGTCCACGGGATCGCCGAGGATCAGCGTGCTGTCCAAGTCCAGGCCGTGCTTGCGCCACACTTGGACAAAGCGCCAGCGCTGGCCTGCGGCCCAACCGGGTGAAAAGACAAGGCCATCGCCGTCGCGCAGGTCGGCGCCGATGGTGGCGGCGGCGGCGGCGAGGCTGCGGTCGTCGGGCTCCACGGCGGCACGGTGGGCGCGCTCGCGGATGACCCAGACAGCGCTGCCGACCAGCAGGCACAGGCCGGCAAAGGCGCCGAGCGTGGCGAACAGGCGGGACGGGCGGGCGGGCGCGGCGGACATTCAGAACCCTTCAAAAATCATGGTGAATCGCCAACGTCAGATGCAGGTTGCTGCCGTGCAGCGAGGTGCCACCCACCGGATCGCTCGGGTCCAGCTTCTCCACGCTGCGCTGCGACAGCACGGTCCAGCCCAGCGCCACATCGATCTGCAACGGCTTTTTCACCACAGCCAGCGGATCCGCCAGCCGGATGCCGGCGCCCAGCGTCATCGTCGTCGCCGGCGCGTCGAGGTAGGTCGCCACGCCGTCGGCGCGCGGCAGCGGCGTCGGACGGTACTGCACGCCGCCGCGCAGGACCAGGGCCTCGCTCGCCTGCCACTCGAGACCCGCCCGCGGAATCAGGATGTCGCGCGCACCCAACGGCATCGGCTTGTTGTTCAGGTACAGGATCTGGTCCGGCGTGCCGCCCTTCTGCACCAGCGCGCGGTCGTCCAGCGACAGCTGCACGGTCGGCGCCAGCGGCGGGCACTCCGACCACAGCGCGTAGGCCACGCCGGCCGTGCCGAGCAGGGAGCCGTGCTTGTAGGAGGCGGCAAACGCAAACGTATCCGGCAGGAACAGCCCGACGCCGGCGATCGCGAAGTGCAGCAGCCCCACGTCCTCCACCTGCGCCGCCAGCGGAATTCCGTAGCGAACTTCCGATTTTGCGCGGTAGACCAGCGAGAAGCGCAGGTCCGGGTTGGGCGTCACCGTGACGCCGAAGATCGGGAAGATCTTGGTCAACAGCTCCACGTCCATCTGCTTGCGTGTGACGCGATGGTCGAGGATCGACATGTCGACATCGGCGCTTCCTTGAAGCGTCGTCAGCAGTTGCGCCGATGCGCCGATGGTCAGCCACTCCAGCGGCCGCACGCCCAGGCCGAACACGAGCGCGAGCCGATCGCCCAGCGTGTCGTACATCGTCACCTGCGGCGTGCGGTAGTCGAGCGCGTCCAGGCGCGTCGGACCGCCCATCGGCAGGTGGATGGCGACCGCCAGCGCGGCACGGTTCTTGATCCAACCGCCCAGCGGCGTCGAGATCCCGATGTGCGCCAAGTAGTTGTCAGCCGGCAGCCGCGACGGGTAGTTGGACTGGCCCTTCTCGCGGTCGATCGTGAAGCGGTTCCACACCATGTCCGTGCCGAAGCCGAAGTGGATGTGATCGGCCAGGGCGAGGTTGGCGGGGTTGGCGTAGACGGCGAAGTAGTCGTCGCTGATGGCTTCCGACGTGTTGCCCATGGCGGTGGCGCGCGGGCCAAAGCCGTAGAGCTCCATCGTCGTGGCAAAAGCCGCGGTCGAGCCGCAGACCAGCCAGGCGACAAGGCAGGCGCCGACGCGCAGCGCGGTCTTCATGACACCGCCCCGATGTGCACCGGGCGATCGCGCGGCGTGTGCCGTGCCACTTCGCTGACCGGGCCGAAGCGATGGCGGGAAAACAGTGCCTCGACCTTGGCTTGCACGCCGTCCAAGCCGACGTAGTACTTGAAGCGGCGCACGGGCGGCAGCGCCATGCGCGGCTGCTCCGGGTCCAGCTCACGCGGGTGGAGGTAGACGACGGCGGGCGTCCCGTCGCGCTCCGCGGCTTGGAAGCTCTGTTCGATCAGCCACATCGGCAACAGGCGCAGGTAGCCGCCGCCGGCGTAGGACAGCCCGCGCCCGGCGATCAGGCGCGGCACGGTCGGGATCTCCGTGATCGAGCGGCCGTCGTCGAGCACGAGGTCGAACGGCCGGCTGCGGTGCAGAAGCATGCCGCCGTGGGCGCGGTTGGCGAGGAACAGCGACGCGTCGTAGCGGATGCCGCGCGAGGCCAGGATGGGGAAAGCCCAGGTCTGCTCATCGCCAATCGAGAAGCCAGGCGCGCGAAAACACTGCACATCCCGGCCACTGGCCTTCGAGATCGCCGCGAGCGACGCATCGAGATCGCGGGCAAAGCCGTCGCGCCCGAGATCGCCGACCAGGCGGTGCAGGTGGCCGTGCGAGCCGATCTCGTGGCCGGCCTCCGCGATGCGCGCGATGAGGTCGGGGTGGCGCTCCGCCACCCAGCCGAGCACGAAAAACGTCGCGTGAACGTTGTGTTGCGCCAGCAGCGCCAGCATCCGATCGGTGGCCAAGGCGACGCGCGACGGCTGCTGCGCCCACGCGTCCGGCTGCGGCGCGCCCTGGTACTCCAGGATATGGAACCAGTCCTCGACGTCGACGGTAAAGCCGTGCAGAAGCGGGCGGTCCAGCATGGGCGCAGTGTGGACGGCGGCGAGGAGCGTGGCAATACCGCGCGGGCTCGAGGCGACGAAGAGTTAGCCGCCGAACCCGCCAAGCTCCGGTGCGTGCGAGTCCACCGCCGCCATGCGCACGGTCTCCTTGGGCACGAGCAGGCCAAACAGCGGCAGGCGCAGCTCGATGCACAGCCCGCCGCCCTGCCGCGGTTGCGCGCGCGCCGTGCCGCCATGCGCCTCGATGATGCGCTTGACGAGGTACAGCCCGAGCCCCGTGCCGCCCGTGTTGCTGTTGCGCGATGCGTCCGTGCGAAAGAACGCCTCGAACACGCGCAGGCACTGCTCCTGATTCAAGCCCGGTCCGCGATCCAACACGCGCACCAGCGCGCCCTGATCGCCGCGCTCGGTCTCGATGCGCAGGGATTTCGGCCCGATCGACTGGCCCTCCGCGTTGCGCGTATGCCCGTGCTGCAGCGCGTTCTCCACCAGCGTCGACAGCACGCGATCCAAGGCGTTGGCGTCGCCAAGGATCACGCCGTCGCCGATCTGCAGATCCAGTTCCAGCTCGAAGCCTTGCGCCGCGAGCCGCGTCTCGTCGCGGCGCAGCACCTGGCTGACCAGCTCGTCGAGCACGATCTCCTGCCGCTGCAGCAGCACGCGGTCCACGCCGACGCGCTGCGCCTCCATGAGCCGCTGGATGTGGCGCTCCAGCAAGGTGACCTCTTCGCGAATGCCCGTGAGCAGATCCGAACCTGGCGAGCGGCGCCGATCGACACCGGCGGGCGCATCGGCGCGGCCACGCTCCAGCTCGATCTGGATCAGCTCGAGGCCCAGCTCGATGCGCGCCAGCGGCGAGCGCAGCTCGTGCGACACGCCGGCCAACAGGTCCTTTTGCGCTTGCAGGATGCGGGCGATGCGGTCGGCCATCGCGTTGAGCGACAAGCCCAGACCGCCCAGCTCGTCGTCGTCGTCCACCGGGGCGCGCGCCGAGAGATCGCCCAGGCCCATCTCCGCGGCGACATCGCGCAAAGCCTCGGCGCGCAAGCGAAAACGGCGGGAATGCGACACAGCGACGAACACGAGGCCGGCCAGGCACACCATCGCCAGCCCGAGCATGATGAGCACGGCCAGCGCGGGACGGACGCCGCCCGCCTCGCGAATCGCCACGGCCGCCGCGACGACGTCCGCGAGCATGGCCGCGACGCCAAGGCCGATGAAGCCCCATTCGGCGGCGTTGATGCGCTCGATGTCGGGATTGGCGGCGCCGCGACGTTCGCGCCCCGGCGGGCTGCTGCCTGCCTGGCTGTCTGCGGACGTGATTCCAAAGAAAACCAAGCGATTAGCCCGGCGTGGAGGGGGAATCGGCCGACATCATGTAGCCGGTGCCCCAGATCGTCTTGATGTGCCGCGGACTGCGCGCGTCTTCCTCGATCTTGGCGCGCAGGTTCTTGACGTGCACGTCGATCGAGCGGTCGTACGCCGCGTAGCCCACACCGCGCAGCATGTCCATCAGCGCGTCGCGCGACAGCACCTGGCCGGGATAGCGCAGGAAACAGCGCAGCAGGTCGAACTCCGTCGTGGTCAGCGCCACGGGCTTGCCGCGCACCGCCACCTCGCGGCGCGCGCAGTCCATCTCGATCTCGCCGACGCGCAGGATCTCCGCGGGTGTCGCCGTCGCCGGCGCCCCTTCGCTGCGGCGCAGCACGGCCTTGATGCGCGCCAGAAGCTCGCGCGGATTGAAGGGCTTGGCCAGGTAGTCATCCGCACCCAGCTCCAGGCCAACGATGCGGTCGTTGTCCGTGCCTTTGGCCGTCAGCATCACCACCGGCACGCGCGACTGGGCGCGCACGCGGCGCAGGACCTCGAAGCCGTCCATGCCGGGCAGCATCACGTCCAGCACCAGCAGGTCGAACACCTCGCTGGTCGCGCGCCGTACGCCTTGCAGACCGTCGGTCACCAGCACGACCTGGTAGCCCTCCGGCTTCAAGAAACGTTCGAGCAGCGCGCCCAAGCGCACGTCGTCGTCGATGATGAGCAGTCTTGCCACGCGCAACCCCTTTCGCGCAGGTCCCAGGACGTCCTGCGCAGTCCTAGAGCATGGACCATTCCGCGGCCGGTGCAACAGCCACGCTTGAGCTTGGCCGGCCACTCTTCATGAAAGATCACGCTTGCGCAACATCGGCAGCTAGCGCGCTGGCAGCTCCAGGTGTCGCTCGGTCGGCTTGGGCGGCGCCAGCGCATCGGCGCCACCGGCAGCGTGCAGCGCCAGCGGTCCGCCCAGCGCCAGCAGCTGCGCCGCCATCTGATGGCCGTAATCCCAGGTCGCGTAGTCGAGATCGGTGAGCTCCGACAGCATCGAAGCCTGCGCCGCGACATCCTTGCCGGCATCGAGCGCCACGCGCACCGCGTCGATTTCGTCCTGGATGCGCCGCGCCTCTTCCGGCGAAGTGGCCACCGGGGCCGCGCGCAGGTAGCCGTGCACATCGCCATGCGCGATCCGGCGTTCGATGCGGCCCGCCGCCCACGCCATCGCCGCGCGGTCCGTGCCGTCCGCCTTCTTGAGCTCGGTCAGCAGCCGCTGGGCATCCGCGTGCGTGCCGCACAGCCCCAGGGCAATCGTCGCGCGCAGCCGCGTCAGGTCGTCGGTGCGCTCCAGCGCGGTCCACAGCTGCTGCGCCGCGCTCGCCAGGCCGGTTCGGGCAAGACCCGAGATCGCGGCCAGTTGCACGCCGACGTCCTTGTCCTTGAGCGCGCGCCCCAGCGCCGGCACGACGCGCTCGTCCTTGATCGTCGAGAGCAATTCCAAGGCCTTGCTGCGATGCGCCGGATCGCTGCCGTCGAGATCCGCCAGCAGCGTCGGCAGCGCCAGCGGCCCCAGGTGCGAGATGCGCGTCGTGCTGTCGCCCACGTGCCCAGGCGGGTCATCGAAGCGCTGCGCCAGCAGGTGCGGCACCTCGACATAGCGCTCGTGCGCCCACATCGACAGCCAGACGAGGCCGGCCAGCGCGCCCAGGCCGAGCGAGACCACGCCGAGCTTGGCCCAGGCGCCGGGATTGAACGTGCGATCGCTGAGGGCTGGCATGGGGCTCGACGGGTGTGCGCAAAGCACAAAATGAAGGCCCGAAGGGCCGGACCACAATCAGGCGCGTCAACGCGCCAAGCCGGACAAAAAGGTGCGCGAAGCACAAAATGGCGGCCCGCAGGGCCGGGATCACAAAGCTGGCGCGTTAGAGCGCCGCGTGCAAACACTGAATCACAGGCACGGTTCCGCGACCTGGATATCGTCGAGGAAGATGCCCTGGTACTTGTCGTTGTTCAGGTTGTCCTGGCTGTCGAACTCGAAGCTGATCACCATCGCGCCCTGGCCCTTGTACTTGGACAGGTCGACCTGCTTGGCAATCACGGCCTTGTAGTCCGCCGCCACCATGCCGGTCTTCTTGCTCCACAGCAGCTGCTTGATCGTCGGCGAGGAGTAGGTCACGTAGATCTCGAAGGTCTCCCAGCTCTGCTCGACGTCGATCCAGGCATTGAAGCTGAGCACGGCGCCCTTCTTGAGGTCATTCGACAGCGTGAACGGCTTGGAGGTTAGGTTGCCCTTGACGCCCTTGGAGCCCAGGCTCGTGTCGTCGTAGTTGAACACCGTCGGGTTGCCGAAGTAGATTTCGCTGTTGCCCGTCAGGTACTTGTGCGCAATGGCCTGCCACTTCGCGACGCTCGACGTGCCCGAAGCGCTCCAGCTCACCAGGCCGCTCTCGGCGGTCTCGATCGGCAGGGCGGCGTCCGGCACGCAGCAGCCGGTGCCCGGCTTGAAGTCGGAGCTGCAGGCGTACGACTTGGCGGAGCTGGCGGGGTCCACGCTCATCGCGCAGAAGAACTTCTTGCACGAATCCGGCGCGGACGGCTGGCACTCCTTGTCGCCCAGGCAGCCCGGCTTGTCGCACACCGTCGAGACCGCGACGTTGTCGACATAGGCGCCTTCGAACGTGTTCTTGGTCTCGGTGCCCGCGTCGAACTCGAAGGTCAGCTTGGCCGTCTTGCCCTTCCAGGTGTCCGGGATGTTGAGGACGACGGACTCCCAGTGCGTGTTGGTCGTTCCGGCGATGTCGTAGGAACTCCACAACCATTCCGTGGCCTTGGTCGGATCGACCTGGGCCGGGTCGGTCAAGCCGACGCGCATCCGGTCGATGACGAAGCTCGGCGGCTGCACGTTGAAGATGGCGCCGTCCCACTCGGTGGAGAGGTACAGGTCGAACGTCACCAGGGAGCTGCCGTTGGCCGGCACGGTGAACACCGGGCTGCTGGCGACGCCGGCCGGCACGTTGGCGCCGGCGTTGTACGTGCCGTTGTTGCCGAAATACAAGGAGTACGTGCCGGTCTTGGCCTTCAAGGCGCTGACGTTCCACTTGATGGTCGTGTCGTACGGCTTGCCGAAGCCGCCTTGCGCGTTGCCGGTCAGGTTCTTGACCTTCCAGCCGGTCGGCAGTGTGCCGGCCTCCATGCCTTCGCTCGCCAGCGGCGACTTGGCGGAGCAGCACGTCGGCGACACCGACACGTTGCTGCAGGTGCCCGCCGCGCACGTGTCGGTGGTGCAGCTGTCGGCGTCGTCGCAGTCCTTGTCGACGATGCAGCAGCCGGCAACCTTGGCATAGGAGCAAGCGTGGTCCGCGAGGTTGCAAGTCGCCGTATTGCAAGCCTTCTGCGGGCACATGGTGTCGTCCTGGCACGGATTCGGCTCGCAGGCGATGTCGACCTTGACGTCGTCGATGCACACGCCGGTGTAGTTGTTGGCGGTGCTGTCACAGGCATCGAAGGTGAAGCAGAGCTGCACCGACTTGCCGCCGTACGCATCGAGATCCACCTGCATGCCCAGCAGCTTGCCCTCGGTGGTGCCGAAGATCGCGTCGCTGGTCCACAGCGGCTTCTGCAGCTGGCCCGCGTCGAACACGCCGACCGTCAACTGGTCGATGGCGCAGCCGCCCTGCGTCGGCGGGTTCTTGTAGGCCGACGCCTGCTGGCCGGACCACTCCGTCTGCATCTTCACCTTGAACGACGCGAGGTTGTAAACCGTGCCGAGCTTGACCGCGATGGGCGCCGTGCAGATGGTGCCCTGCGGTCCCTTGCCCGCGCCGAGCGTCGGATCGTCGTAGCTGTCGCCGGCCGCGTTCGAGAACGCCAGGCCCGGCCCGGCGTTGCTGCCGCAGGTGCTGTTGATGTGCCAGGTCACGGCCTTGGAGTTGCCGCCCTTGGCCTGCCACGTCGACATGCCGGCATCGAAGCCGTCGCTGAACGTGTTCGACGGCGCGCAGCACGCCGGATTGTCGCCGTTGGGCGTGTTGGCGCAGGCGCCGGTCGTGTCGCCGGTGGGGATCACGCACATGTCCTTGGTGCAGTCGTTGTTGTCCTCGCAGTCGATGGACCCGACGCAGCAGTCCGGCTTCTTGTCGTGGAAGCACACGCCGAGCTTGTCGACGTTGACGAAGTTGGTGCAGCTCTGGTCGTCGCACGGGCTGGCGCCGTCGACCGCGCAGGTGCCCACGCCGTCGCCGCACGTCACGCCGATGTCGGCGCACAGCGTCTCGATCTTGACGTCGTCCAGGTAGATGCCTTCGTAGTTGTTCTTGGCGCCGTTGGTCGTCGAGAACGCCCACTCGATCGTGACCGACTGGCCGCCGTACTTGGCGAGGTTCACCACGAAATGCTGCCACTTGCCGCCGGTCGTCTTGCCGATGGCGGTGCTGTACCACACCGGCTGCACTTCGCCGGAGACCTTGACGGTCACCACGTCCTTCTCCGCGATGCACTGCGAGCCGCCCTGGTCCTTGCCGAGGTCGACGCAGCTGGAACCCGGCGAGCACGGCGTCGCCGAGCAGTCGCCCTTGGGCAGGCCCTTGGCCATGTAGGTCGGCTCGGTGTCGAGCCACAACCAGTAGTGCAGCATCATGCTGTCGCCGAGCAGCACTTCGGGCGTCTTGAGCGAGGTCTGGATGCCCGTGCCCGTGCCGCCATTGCCCGCGCAGCCCTTGTCGACCGTGATCGAGTTGTCGTACACATGGCAATCATTGCCGAAGTACAGCGAGCTCTTGCCGCTGTGCGCCCGCTTGGTCTCCGTGTGCCAGGTCACGTTGCCATTGGCGGCGACGCTCGACGCGACGAAGTTGTCCAAGGTGCCGCCCTCGAAGCTGGTATCGAGCGGCTTCTTCTGCTCCTTGCAGCAGTTGAATTGCGGTGCGTACTCGCACAGGCTCGTGGCCAGGTTGCACTTCGCGTCGCTGCAGTCCTTGAGCGGGCAGGCGCTGTCGTCGCAGCAGCTGCCGGGCTTGGTGTCCGCGATGCACTTGCCGGCCTTGCAGACCGCCACCTGGCAGGACTTGACCGTGATCTTGCCCTGGCACTGGTTGTCGGAGGTGCAGATGCCGCTGGTGTCGGCGGTGTCCTTGGTGTCGCTGCCGGCGTCGATCACGGTCGGCAGTTCCGCAATGAGATCGGCGCCTCCAACGTCCGGCACGTCGGTGGCATCGCCCTGCTGGTCATCGACGCCCGGCACGTCCTGCTCGCCCGTGTCGGTGACCTTGGTGGCAGGGGTCGGAGTCGAGCTGCAGCTGGCGACGAGCCAAAGCAGCGACGCCAGCAACGCAAGGCGCGAGAAAACCTCAAGGTTGGCACGGCGCGCAGTGAACGACAACGGCAGCATGATTCCCCCTGGAGACCGGCGATGCCCTCAAAAGGCAAGTCGAAGCATCATAGCCACGCCCCGCCAAAGAGGCAATGCAATGGCATGCCGAAACGCGAACAACGTGGCGGGGTAGGACGCGGCTACTCGCAGCCGGGGGTGGTCACGCAGGCGCAGCCGGTCTCGGTGCATGCGGGCGCGCTGCACGCGGCGCAGGACAGCGCGGCGCACTCATTGTCCCAGTAGCACGGCTTCTTGGCGCAAGCGACCTTGAGCACGAAGTTGTCGATGTGCACGCCCTTCTTGTCGTTCACCTGGCCATCGCCGGCATCGAAGCGCAGGCACACCTGCACCGACTTGCCCTGCCAAGCGTCGAGCGGGATGGTCACCGGCAGCCACTTGCCCGCCGTCGTGCCGTAGATGGCGTCGCTGCTCCACGCGGGGTGCAGCGCGGCGTCGAAGTACAGGTCTACGCTGAAGAAATCCACCTTCGGGTTGCCCGGCGCCAGCGGGTTCTTGTAGCTCGCCGGCAGCACGTCGCTCCACTCGGTGTCGAGCAGCAGCTCGAAGCTGAGCAGGTTGTACACCGTGCCAGCCTTCAACTTCGCGACTTTGGTGCACAAAGCGCCCTTGGGGCCGGCGCCCATGCCCAAGCTCGGGTCGTCGTAGCTGTTGCACGCCGCGTTGCCGAAGCACAAGGCGCCGCTCTTGTCCGGGCCGCCGGCGGCGTCCGATTGCCACTTCACCGTGCTGGAGTTGCCGCCCGACGCCGTCCACGCGTCCAGGCCGGGCGTGTCGAAGTCGTCGAACAACAGCACTTCCGACTTGCAGCACGTGGGCTTGGAGGCATCCGGCGTGAAGGCGCACGTGCCGCTGGTGCAGGCGTCGAGCGTGCAGTCGTTGCCGTCGCTGCATTCGGCGTCCGCCGTGCAGCAGCCCGTCACCTTGTCGTGGTAGCACCAGCCTTCATCGACGAAGTTCTGGAAATACGTGCACGTATCGGCGGTGCACTGCACCCCGTCGTTCGGGCACGGCACGTCCTGGCTGCACGCGGCGCTCGCGTTGCCCTGGCACGCCGTCTCGATGCGGACGTCATCCAGGTAGATGCCCTCGTAATCGTTCTTGATGCCGGTGCCGGTCGCAAAGCTCCACTTGGCCGCGACGTCCTGCCCCGCCCACGCGCCGATGTCCACGGCGATGTGCTGCCAGACGCCCTTGGTGCTCTTGCCGATCTGCGTCGAGTAGAACAGCGGCAGCGTCTGGCCGCCCACCTGCAGGCTCAGGGTCAGCACGTCCTTCTCCGGGATGCACTGCGCGGAACCGCCGACCATGACGCAGGAATCGGTCGGGCCGCAGCCGGGGATGCAGGCGCCTTGCGGCACGCTGTCGGCGTACGGCGGCTCCGTGTCCAGCCACAGCCAGAAGTGCAGCTGCGCGCCGATGCCCTTGGGCAGCGAAAACGTCTTGGAAGTCAACGTCGTCGACACCGGCGCCGCCTTGCCCGGCTTGCACGCGTTGACGACGGCGGACGACGTGTCGTAGTTGTGGCACGGATTACCGAAGTAAAGCGAGGACTTGCCGCTGTGCGACCGCGTCGTGCTCGCCTGCCACACCACGGTCCCGTTGCCCGGCGGGCCGGCCGCGATGAAGTCGCCGCTCATGCCCGCCTCGAAGTCATAGTCGCCGAGCAGCTTCTTGCCGGCGCAGCAGTTCGCGATGACGTCGTGGCCGCACAGGTGGCTGTCCATGTCGCAGTGGTCGACGGTGCAGACGTCCTTGTCATCGCACGCCGCGTCGCCACAGCAGACGTCCGGTTGCGCCACGATCTTGCAGATGCCGCCGATGCAGGCCGCCGCGTCGCAAAAGCCCAGCGTCAGCTTGTTGCAGTCCGTGTCCGTCGTGCACTCGGCCAGATCCGCCGCGGCGTCGGTCGCGCCATCGTCCGGCGCCTCCACGTCCGCCACGTCCAGCGTTTGCGTGTCGGGCAGCAGATCCTCGTCCGGCGCATCGGCCGCCGTCGCGTCCACGGCGGCATCGACCGCATCGCCTTTGACGTCCTTGCCTTGCACGTCCGGCGGCGCCACCGGCGGCGTGGTCGGCGTGCCGCAACCGGCCTGCAGGAGGAGCCAGGTCGCCCAAGCCACCGTCCAACACGCTTGCTCTGCTGGCCGCGCCTGCCTCATCTCAACCGCCACAGTTCGTCAGGATCTTGAGGTCGTCGATGAAGACGCCCTTGCCACTGTTGCCGATGCTGTCCTTGGTGTCGAAGGAGAAGATCACTTTGAGATCCTTGCCTTCGTACGACGTCAGGTCCAGCTTGATCTGCGCCCAACTGCCCACGCTGTAGCCGCTCGAGGACTTGAGCCAGACCTGCGACGCCGCGCCGCCATCGATGCTGAACTGCACGGCGAGGTCGTCGTAGGTGCCGCCCTCGGTGTCCATGTACAGCCAGAATTCCAAGTGCGAAGGCGTGGTTGCCGGCAGGTTGACGGTCGGCAGCGTCGCCGTCCCCTTGGTCGCGCCGAAGTTGAAGCTGCCCATCGACGGATCGCCGTAGTACAGCGCGCCGGGTGCGGTCTTGGTCATCGAAGCGGACGACCACAGCTGCCAACCCTGCGTCGCGCTGCCGGTGCCGTTGCTGATCTGGATGTCCTTGAGCGTGCCGGAATCGAAGTCGTTGCTGAACAACTCCGGGATACAGCAGCCCGCGGCGCCGGTCGGCGTGTGCACGCACGCCTTGTTCACGCACTTGTCGATGGTGCAGACGACCTCGCCGTCGGAGCAGTCCTTGTCGGCGCTGCAGCAGGTGTTGGTGTTCTTGCAGACGTTCGACGTGCAAGCGTCCGCCGTGCAAGCGTTCTTGTCGTCGCACTGCGCGGAGCTGAGGCAGCAGCCGGCAATCGGCGCGAAGCCGCACTGCCCGCCCGGTCCGGGGCACGTGTCGAGCGTGCACGCGTTGCCGTCATTGCAGTCGCCGTTGCCCATGCAGCAGCCCGGCGTCGGCTTGAACTGGCAGTACTGGTTCACGCAGGCGTCGGTCGTGCACAGGTTGTTGTCGTTGCACTCGCTGCTCGCCTTGCAGCAGCCGTTCGAGTACGTGCACTGGCCATCGGTGCAGGTGCCGGCCAGGCAGGTGAACGGCCCGGTCGCGCAATTGGCCGAAGCCGTGCACTTCTTCGCCTGGCACGTCGAGGACACCTGGATGTCGTCGATGTAGAAGCCGTTGCCCGACGTCGTGCCGTAGCCGCCGCCGATGTAGGCCTCGAAGTAGATCTGGAAGGAGCTGCCGGCCAGCGGCGTCAGATCGAAGGTGAATGCCTTCCAGGTGTTCTGGATCGACCAGCCGTAGATCGTCGTGATGGTCGTGTCGACGCCGTCGATGATGGCGTAGACGCGCAACGTCACGTTGTTGCCCGCGGTGTTGCCCCATGCCTGGAAGGTCAGCGTGGCCTCCTTGCCGGCGAGCAGGCTCACGGTCGGGCTGGCGGCGGTGACCTTGATGTTCGGGCTCGGCACGGAGTACGTATCGCTGTTCGGGTCGCCGAAAGCCAGCACGCCAGGAGCGCTTTTTGCCCCGGTCGTCGCCTTGTAGTGCCAATTCAGGCCGCTGACGGGCGCCGTGCTGGTGAAGCCCTCGTCGCTGCCGTTGAATGCCGCCGTGAGCACGTTCGGCGTGCAGCAGCCCGGCGAATTCGAGCTGGTGAACACGCACTTGCCACTGGTGCACGCGTCCTTGGTGCACGGGTTGAAGTCGTCGCAATCGGCATCGGCGCTGCAGCAGGTGCTGGTGTAGACGCACTGCCCGGCGGCGCAGGCGCCGACCATGCAGGAGTCCGCGCTCTTGCACTCGATGTCGCTCTTGCAGCAGGTGTTCTGGTGGCTGCAGTTGCCGCCCGGACCCGAGCAACTGTCGATGGTGCAAGCGTTCTGGTCATCGCAGTCGCCGCCGACCATGCAGCAGTCGGGCTTGGCGGAGTGGCTGCAAGCGCCGCCCGGGCCGCTGCACAAGTCGAGCGTGCACGGCAACTTGTCGTCGCAGTCGGGGTTGGCGTTGCAGCAGTCGGCCTTCATGACGTGGCCGCACACCGGCAGGCCGTCGGCGTTGGCGGCGCAGCTGTCGGCGGAGCAGGGGTTGCCGTCGTCGCAGTCGGCCGCCTTGCCGCAGCAGCCGCTGGTCAAGGCCAGGTCGTCGAGGTAGACGCCCTCGAAACCGTTGACGTACGCGTCCTTGGAGTCGAAGGTGAACACGACCTGGATCGACTTGCCGGCCAGGGCGCTGACGTCGGTCGAGATGCGCTGCCAGACGCCGTGGGTGGAGCCGCCGACGGCGTCGCTGGTCCACAGCGTGGTGGCCGTGTCGGCGTCGATCGCGGAAACCGTCAGCAAATCAAAGCCCGCCGTCTCCTCGGTGTCGAGCCACAGCCAGAACTCCAGCTGCGGCTTCAAACCCGACGCCTTGGGCACCGTCAGCGCTGGCGTCGCCGCCGTGCCCGCGACGTGCTTGCCGTTGGCGTACGTGTGCGTCGCCGGATCGCCGAAGTACAGGCTCATGCCGCCGCTGATGCTGCGCTTGCCGTTGAAGTTCCAGCCCAGGCCGCTCTTGGCGCTGTCGATGACGGTGACGCCGTCCGCCGGGCCATCCAGGGTCAGCAGCGCGCCGGCGGCCGACAGGCTGGTCTGCGACAGGGCGGGCACGCAGGACAGGCACGCGGCCGTGTCGCTCTGGTCGCCGGCGCCGAAGCACCCGACCTGATCGCCGCCGAGGTCCACGACGCAGTCCTTGGCCTTGGGCGTGAACTTGCACTTGCCGCTGACACAAGCACCTGTGGCGCAAGGGATGTTGCAGTCGGCCGAGACGGCGCAGAGCGCGCTGTGCGTCGACTTGCCGATCGGCGGCACGTCCTGGTCCGCGAGGTCCGGTCCGTTGTCCGGCACGTCGGGCGCGCCAAGATCCGGTGCAACATCGGGCGGCGAGACGACATCCGGCACGTCCTCGATGATCTCGTGGGTATCGAGGCTGACGGCATCGGTCGCGGCATCCGGAGCGGCATCGATGGCATCGTCGGCGTCCGCGGCCACGGCGCTGTCCGAACCGGCATCCACGGCGTCCGGATCGGTCTGATCGGCGGGCTGCGCTGTATCGGCGCCATGATCCGCGGTCAAATCAGTCGTCGTTCCAAGATCCTGGGCTACGTCCGCCTGGGGAGTCGCCGCGGGAGTCGTCCCGCCGCACGCGGTCGCCAAGCCGAGCGCCGCGAGGCACATCCATCCACACCAACTGACGCGCATCCGGTGTTCTCCCCTCATCGCCCTGTCGCCGCTTGCGCCGCAATCCGGCACGGAAACCGCGCATCGTAGCACGCGGCGCAGCTCCCTTTCAAATTCGCATGTCGCGCGGAATCAGAAGGCCAGACGCCAGACAGCCTCGAGGCGCCAGGCCGTGTGGGCGGAGGCGTGCGTGATCGGGTCGTCGAACGCGCCGCCGGGCAGCAGGACGGAGCCGCGCAACATGCCGCCGGAACGCGGGCCCTGGCGGTAGGCGATGTCGAGGCCGGGCTCCACGCCGAGCAAGGAGCCGCCGCCAGGCGTGGCGGCAGCGGATGCGGCAATGGCGGTGACCACGCTGCCTTCGACGGAGAGCGCTTCTGCGCTCGAGGGGCCGCCGAGCACGTGGTAGCGATAGGCGGGCTTGAAATACACGGCGTTGGCGACAGCGCCGATGACGTCGCGGAACAGGATCCCGTCGATGCG
Organism: uncultured Myxococcales bacterium; assembly: GCA_903917305.1. Lineage (GTDB taxonomy): Bacteria > Myxococcota_A > UBA9042 > UBA9042 > UBA9042 > CAIXAA01. The sequence continues at coordinate 22,079 of CAIXAA010000591.1, forward strand.
GAAGTTGCGGTGGAAGTGGAAGCCGGTCAGCAAGGAGCGCTGCGAGTCATCGACCTTGCGCGTGAAGTTGTTGGTGTCGTTCACGCCGAAGCCGCCCTCGCTCTCGCCTGACGCGAAGCCTGTGTCGAGGATCACGTCGGAGCGGTCCAGGCTCCACGTGCCGCGCGCGGCCAGGCCGCCGGAGACCAGGGTCTTGGCGGAGCTGGTCTGCGTCAGCACGTCCGTCTGGCCGATGGTGCCGTAGAGGAAAGCGCCCTCCGCCTGCAGGCGCAGCTTGTGGCCAAGCCCTGCGGTGCGCCAGTCCAGCGCCACCTGCGGCGTCAGGAACGAAGCGTTGCGCGGCACGAGACCTACGCAAGTCCCTTCCGAGAAGCAGGAATCCGTGGCCAGCTTGGTCTTCAAGTCCGTCGTCGTGTCGTGCTCCAGCGCCGAGCCCAGCGTCTGCGTGGTCCACAGCAGC
>CAIXAA010000592.1 GCA_903917305.1 uncultured Myxococcales bacterium
GTCGCGCTGCTGGCCGCCTACCGGCCGGACTTCCATGACGACCGCGTGCGCGCCGCCGTCGATCTCTCTGGCGATTCGTGCTTCTTCGAAGCGCCCTTCTTCGCCACCCGCGCCGTGCCGTTGCTCGCCGTGGGCGCGACGCGCGACCTGCTGGTGCCGGCGGCGAACAACCCGGCGCGCGCCTTCCAACTGGCATCGCCGCCTGCGGTTCTCGCCATCCTGCGCGGCGGCACGCACCTCAAGATGACCGACTTCACCATCGACGACCCGACCGACAGCCCGCCGACCGGCCTGGAGGATCCGCTGGCGCAGACGATGGCGGCCTGGGGCAAGGCCGATGCATGCCGGCCGATTCCGCCACCCGGCACCGAGCCTCTGCTCGGCCACGACGAGCAGCGCGACTTGACGGCGCAACTGGCGCGCGCTTTCCTGGATGCGCACCTCAAGGGTTCGCCGGCCGGGCTGCAGGCGCTCCTGGCCACGCCGGACGCGCGCGTGGCGTTGCAGGCGAAGTAGCTGTTCTCGCGGAGGCTTGCCATGCACGCGCGGCCCTTGGTCCTCGCCTTGCTGCTGCTGACCGGCTGCGCTGCGTTCCTCTCGGCCCCGGCGCCCATGGCCACGCTGCACTACCCGGCCGCGACGCACAAGCCGGCGCGCTGCCTGCTGGTCCTGCTGCCCGGGCGCGGCGATCACGCGGACGACTTCGCGCGCCACGGGCTCATCGCCGCGGTGCAGCAGCGCCACCTGGCGGTCGATCTGGTCGCCGCCGATGCAACGATTGGGTATTACGCCAAGCGCACCTTGTTCGAGCGCCTGCAGACCGATGTCCTCGCGCCGGCCCGGCAGCGCGGCTACGAGCAGGTGTGGCTGGCCGGCGCGTCGATGGGCGGCCTGGGTGCGCTGCTGATGGCGAAGAAAGACCATGGAATCCATGGTGTCCTGCTGCTCGGGCCGTTCCTGGGCGATGAGGACGTCGTGGCTGAAGTGGCGGCGGCGGGCGGCGTGCGGACCTGGACGCCGCGGCAACCGCTGGACCCGGACGACTACCAGCGCGACCTGTGGCGCTGGCTGCAAGGCATGACGCAGAATCAGGAAACTGCGCCGGAGCTGTACCTGGGCTACGGCGAGGACGATCGCTTCGTCGCCGCGCACCGCCTGCTCGCCGCCGCGCTGCCGCCGGGGCAGGTGCTGCGCGCGCCGGGAGGGCACGATTGGCCGACGTGGGCGCAGCTGTTCGCGCGCTTCCTGGATCTGCCGCCGTTCGTGAAGGCATGCGGACCGATAAGCCCATGACACGCCTCAGATCTCGTGCAGCCACTGCGCCAGCGCGCGGTTGAATGCGTCCGCCTGTTCATAAGCCACCAGATGACCCGCGTGCGGCAGGATCGCGAGGCGCGCACCGGGGATCGCGTGCGCCATGGCCTCGGATTCACTGGCAGGAAAGACCGCATCCTCGGCGCCCGTGATCACCAGCGTCGGCACATGGATGTGCGGCAGCCAGCTGCGCGCGTCCGGCCGCTCGGCCATGCCCAGCAGCGCACTGATGACGCCTTCGGGCTTGGACGGCGCCATGAAACCCCGCACGGCTTCGCGCATTTGCCGATCCGTGTTGGCGGGATCGAGCATCTTGGGCGCCATCGCGTCGACGACCACGGACGACCCTTGCGCCTGGACCTGCGCGGCCGTCGCGCGCCGCCCGGCAGCCGCCTCTGGCGTATCCGCGCCGGCCCGCGTCGCCACGAGCACCAACCCCTTGAGCATCTGCGGGAAAGCCTTCGCGAATGCCAGCGCCACGTAGCCGCCCATCGAGTGGCCGGCGAGCACCACCGGGCCCACGCCCAGGTGCTGCAGCAGCGCGTGCACATCCTCGGCGTAGCGCTGCATCGTGACGGGACCGGGCGTCGCCTCGCTCTCGCCAAGGCCGCGCAGATCCGGTGTAATCACGCGGTGCTGCGCCTTGAACGCCGCCACCTGCTTGGACCACGTCGCGCGGCAGAGCGGAAAGCCGTGCACGAAGACCAGAGGGGTTCCGCTACCTTGCTCCGCAAAGGCGATCCGCACGCCGTTCACCGTTGCTTGCATGGCACCTCCTGTCACCGGCGTCGTCGCCGTTGCGCAAAACCCAAGTTCACGGCGACCGGCGCCAGCAACGTCGTCGCGACCACCACGGCGACCAGCGCCGAGAAGGCCGTGGCATCCAGCACCGGCTTGCCGCCCAGGAGCGTGGCCGTGCCCAGACTGGCGAAGATGAGGCTGACTTCGCCGCGCGGCAGCATGCCCGCCGCCACCGCCAGGCGGCTCACGCCGCGTGCCACACCCAACCCGCAGGCGAGCTTGCCCAGCACCGCCGCCGCGACCGCGCCCGCCACGAGCGCCAGCGTGTCCGGCCGCAGCAGGGCGCGCACGTCAGCGCGCGTGCCCATGACCACGAAGAAGACGGGCACGACGAACTCCGACAGCGGTTGCAGCAGGCGCGCCAGCGGTGGCTCGCCGCGCGCGACGAACGGCGCCGAATGCGAGGCTTCGAGCACCAGGCCGGCGGCAAACGCACCGAGGATCGGCGCCAATCCCACCGCTTGCGCGGCGCCGGCCAGGGCCAGGCAGAACACCAGCCCGGCGACGATCTGCGCGCCGCCGACGCGCATCCGTGCCGCCAGGCCCAGCAGCCACGGGCCGACGCGCCCGCCGAAGACGAGCACGGCGGCCAGGAAGCCGATGGTCTTGCCGATCATCCAAAGCAGCGCGGCGAGGCTGCCGCCTCCCTGGCCGCTCCAGCCGGCGACGATGGCCAGCAGGACGAGCGCCAGGATGTCGTCGACCACCGCGGCGCCCAGGATCGTGCGCGCCTCGCGGCTGCGGCCCACGCCCAGGTCCTTGAGGACGCGCACGGTGATGCCGATGCTGGTGGCGGTCAGGGCGGCGGCGAAGAAGGCGTGCGTGCTCGCGCTTTTGTCCGGCATCAGCCACGCCGCGACCAGCCAGACGGCCGCCAGCGTGCCCAGCATGCCCAGCAACGCGACGCGCACGGCCGAGGCGCCGACCGCCAGCACGTCGCGCACGGTCTCCTCGAGGCCCACCTCGAACAGCAGCACCAGGACGCCCAGTTGCGCCAGCACGTCGATGACCGGGTGCGACCCGATGCCGGCGACGGCCGCGAAAGGCAGGTTGCCGAGCAGGATGCCGGCCAGCAGCTCCCCCAGGACGGCGGGCTGGCGCAGGCGCACCGCGGCCTCGCCACCCAGCTTGGCAGCGACCAGCACGAGCGCGAGCAGCAAGGCGCCGTGGGCGCTCAGATCGATGGAGGGCGCGGTCGCAGTCATGGGCACGCCGAGGCGAGGACTGGCGGCCCGACCAGCCCGTGCAACCTGCCTTCCCCGAAGAGGGAGCGGCACCCGCAGGCGAGTCTAGCACAGGTGGCGCGGCGGGTGCTGCACGCCAGCGCCGGTCGGCGACGAGGGGGCTCGCCGCCGTGCCCGACGAGATTGCCATGGCAGCGTTGCAGCGCGTAGTCTGGGCGCCCCGCGGCAGGCTGCCCCACGCGGGGGCTGAAGGCGCCGAGGTCCAACTTGCTGTTCACGCGCTCGCACACCCGCCACCCGGTCGCGCTGACCGTGTCGTGCCGCACCAGCGACGGCTGGCGTCCGGGCGTCACGTGGGACGTGTCGCTCGATGGCCTGTTCATCCGCACCCCGCCGAGCGAAGCGATCAACCAGGTCGTGCAGTTGCGCATCGAGTTGCCGGGCGGCCAGCGCATCGAGCCCATGGCCCGCGTGCGGCAGGTCGCGCTGCGCGTGGTCGACCATCCGGGGGCTCCAGGCATCGGCGTGGAGCTGTTTGCGCTGTCGGGCGCCGCGCGCCAGACCTGGGAGGCGTTCGTGCGCACCCTGCGCGACCGCCCGCCCGTGGATGCCTGCACCGAAGTGCCGCCGCCGCGTGCGCCCCAGCCCGCGCCGCCGCCGGCCAAGCCGGTGCGCACGGTGCCGCTGCCGCCCGCCGATGATCCGCCGCAGCGGCCGTTGTTCCTCACGTTCGTCCCGCCAAGCCTGGAGCGGCTGGAGGACCTCGTGCGCCGCATCCTCCAGGCCGGCGAGCTCCAGCTGCAGTGGCGCGGCGCGTGCACGGCGGGCCAGGGCATTCGGCTCGCCATCGTGCATCCCGTGACCGATGCGGAGGTCGCCGTGGAGGCGCACATCGAGCGCGTCGTGCCCGGCGCGCCCGCGACGCTGACCGCGCGCTTCTCCAGGATCAGCCCAGCGGAGCGGGCGCGGCTCACCGAATTTGCGGCGGGTTTCGGGGCCTCGCGGCCAGGGCGCTAGCTTGCGCTACCGCGGGCTCGTCGGCTGACCCACCGGCTCGTCGAAGATCGCCCGCTTGAGCGCATCGAGCGCATCCAGGCACAGCACCAGCGCCTTGCGCTTCTGGCCCAGCGACATGGCCAGCGAGTGCACGTTGGTGTTCTCGCGCGACAGCGCCAGGATGCGCGTCTTGAGCTCGTCATAGCGGGCAAAGCTGGCCGCGGCCGTGGCCAGATCGGCATCGCCGCCCAGCGGCGGCAGCGCGCCCAGCCCAGCGAGATCCTTGCGCACTTGCGCCTCCTCCTTGGCCATTGCCGCTTCGAGCTGATCCATCTTCGCGTCGCTCGCTTCGGCGATGTGCGGCGCCAGCGACGCTTGGATGCGCAGCACGCCCAGCCGCGCGCCGTCGGCCAGGAGCATGGCTTGCCGCGCGTCAGGCGCGTCGGCGGGCCGCTCCGCCACCCGTGCCAGCGCGGCGTCCATCTGCGCCAGCGTCTCCGCCGCCGGGCCAAACAGCAGCGCGTAGGCCTTGAGGTTGGTGTTCTGCA
>CAIXAA010000593.1 GCA_903917305.1 uncultured Myxococcales bacterium
CGCAGCCGTCGCGAGTCGCCGCAGGCGACCGCCAGCCCGGTCCGGCCGCAGGCCGGATTCGCCCAGATGAGCGGCGCTTAGTGGACACGCCTCGCGGCAAGTCTGCGGCGCAGGACAACGGCGCCAGCCAGAAGCATCAGCCAGGCGCCGCTCCACGCCCCGCCGCGGCCCGCCTGGCAGCCGCTGCCTGGCGCGGTTGCGCTGGCCTTGGCTTTGGGCGCCACGAACTCGGACGACGGGACGACGGCGGGCAGATCGACCTTGATCGCCGCGAAGTTCTTGCCGACGGGTGCCGCTGCGGGGACGACCGTCAGCGCGGCGTCCGTGTCGGCGCAGGCGCCGCGACCGTTGGCGTCCTCGGCGGCGCCGAGATGGGCGCACACCTGGCCGGACGCGCAGCCGTCGCCCTTGACCAGATCGCAGTCGGGCCGGCAGGTCGCCGATGCCGCCGTCGCGCCGGCGCACACCAGGTCGACCCGGCAGGGCGCGCTCGCACCGCACGCAATGCCGGCGACGCCGCCGCCGTTCACGCCGCGGCAGACGCCGCCGCTGCTCGAGCGGGCGCCGACCCACACGCAGCGATCGCCGGACGGGCAGTCGAGGTCGTCGCCGTACGGTGCGCACAGGGCATGGCAGGCGCCGACGCCGTCGACGGGGCTGTCGTCGCACGCCATCTTGTTCCCGCAGGCGCCTGGGGTCAGGCACGGGCCGTCCAAGGCGGCGGCGCCGGCAGGCAGGCAGTAGGAATCGGTGCCGATGGTGGCGCAGCCGGTGCCCGCCGGGCAATCGCCGGCGATCTTGCAGGCTTGGGAGCATGCCTTGGCGTACTTGCCGCCACTGAACGCGAGGCACATCCCCGATTCGCAATCGAAGCCGCTGGCGCATGGCCAGCCGAGCGGCAACGTTCCCGGCACTTCGCAGGAGCCGCCGGCCGAGCACGTGCCGCCCTTGGCGCACGAATCGCCGGCGCTGGCGCACGCCAGGCTGCAGCGACCGCCGCCGACCAGCGAGCCGACGCACCAGCCGCTGGCGCAATCCGAGGGGACGATGCAGGAATCGCCAAAGGCCGCGTTGCCGTTGGCGAGGCACAGGCCGCCCGAGGTGAACTCGATGCAGCGACCAGGGCCGCAAGGGCAGGGCGCCGTGCAGAAGCCGTGCGAGCCGCCGGTCTGGCAGTAGCGCGTGCTGCCGCAGGCGGTGTCGCTGTCGCACGCCTGGCCAAGGCCGGCCACGGCAGCGTCCGCGTGGCAGTGCAAGTCATTGGGAAGGCAGGCCTTCCCGTCCTTGTAGTTGCCGCAGCTGGTGCCGAGCGGGCAGTCGTCGCTGACGCTGCAGCTGTCCGCGCAGTGGCGGTAGCCGTCGGGCCAGGCGAGGCAGCGCCCGACCGTGCAGTCGGCGTCGGTCGTGCAGGCATCGCATTGATCGCCTTCGGCTTTCGCGGCATCGGCGTAGGCAAAGCGCGCGGCCTTGGCGTCGTCCGCGGCGAGCGTTCGCCCGGCGGCCGAGGTCTTGTAGAAGTACATCGCGGCATTCGCGTCGCGGCTGTGCCCGAGCCCCAGCGCGTGCCCCAGCTGGTGCGTCAGGACGGCTTGCAGATCGGCCGTCGTGCCGGTCGCCGCACTCGCCTTCGTCGTCCAATGGAACTGCCTGGAATTGAGATGAATCTCCGCGCGGGTCATGGCCCCGTCCGCGCCGGCGAAGCGCTGCGTTCCGCCCGGCACGTCGCCGCCGATGCTCTTGTACTCCGGGTCGAAGGCCACATAGACGTCGAACAGCGGCTTGTCCGTCACGATGCCGCCGTAGACGAGCTGCAGGCGCGTGCCGGGCACGTTGTTCCAGCTGGTCAGGGCGGCCAGCAGCGCGGTCTCCTCCTGGGCCGGCGTCAGCGTGCCTTGCGCTGCCGGCTTGAAGTACACGACCACCGGCATGTGTGCGAAATGCAGCGGAATTCCCGATTCCGTGCGATCGACGTCGAACGCGCTGGCCGGCGCAGCCAACAGGCAGGCGCAGACGACGGCGCTCCAGCGCCAGCGCGCGACGGACCGGCTTGGGGGGGAGAAGCGATGCGGCAAGCAGGGATGAGCGCTCTTCATGGCCCTAGCGTAGCAGGCTGCCGGCGAAGCTCAACTTGCCCAAGCGACCACGGCGACGCTTGATGCGCGGGCGCCGCACTTGGCGAGCGAAGTCAACTCAGCAATTCGCGAGCCGAAATGCTGTTCTGCTTGACCTGCGCCCGCGGGTGGGTATTCTCCGCGCCGTTTGCGCCTCCGGCCTTCCCCCACCGAGCGCGAGAGGTCCCCATGAACAGTGTCTATTCTCCCGCCGTGCCTGATGAAGCTGCCCGGCCGCGGCGGCTCACGGACGTCTTTCGCTGCGCGCACCGCGGTCGCGCCCTGCACCTCGCGACCTGCCTCGACGACTACATGAATGCCAACGCATTGCGCGTGAAGTCGATGGTTTGCTTCGAGTGCACCCAGGGCAACTGCAACCGCGAGACGTTCGCTGCCGATGCCGATGCCGAAGGCTTGCTCGACTCCGAGATCTGGGCGCGGCTCATGGCGGACTTGAAGGACACGGACAACTGCTGAAGCGCGCGGTGCTCGCCATGTCCTCGACGTGGCGGGCAAAGCCCGTGGCTTGGGGTCTCGCCGGCTTGCCCGTGCCAGGCCTGCGTGCTAGTGTCGCTCGGCCGTGCGTCGGGCACGGGTTGGGCCGCCAAGGCGTCTTCGCCCAGCCGCTCTGACCGCGACGCGGAGTTGTGATGGCGACCGGTACACAGTTTCCCCAGCAGTTTGGCCGCTACTACCTCACCCAGAAGATCGCCATGGGTGGCATGGCGGAGATCTTCCGGGCCAAGAGCGTCGGCGCCGAGGGATTCGAGAAAGTCGTCGTCATCAAGCGGATCCTGCCGCACTTCTCGGAAGACGAAGGCTTCGTGACGATGTTCAAGGACGAGGCGCGCGTCGCAGCGCAC
>CAIXAA010000594.1 GCA_903917305.1 uncultured Myxococcales bacterium
GGCAATGTCAGGGCTTGCGGGCCATCGCTGAGCGCACTCGCCGGATCGGGATGGCACTCGAGAAGCAGGCCGTCCGCACCCGCCGCCAGCGCCGCGCGGGCCAGCGGCGCCAGAAGGTCGCGGCGACCGGCGGCGTGCGACGGGTCGACAATCACGCCAAAGCCATAGACGTGCTTGAGCAAGGCCACCGCGCCAAGGTCCAGCGTGCCGCGCGTTTCCGGATCCAGGCCGCCAATACCGCGTTCGCAAAAGAGAATGCCGGAGGTGCCGGCCAGCAGAAGGTGCTCCGCCGCCGCGCGCCACTCCGCCAGTGTCGCCACACGTCCGCGCTTGAGCAGCACCGGCCGCCCCGTCCGCCCCACCTCGCGCAGCAGGGCGAAGTTCTGCATGTTGCGCGAGCCGATCTGCACGAGATCCGCCACTTCCGCGACAGCCTGCACATCCGCCTCGCTCAGCGCCTCGGTCACGACGGCGAGACCGTGGCGGTCCGCCGAAGCGCGCAGCCAGCGCAGCGCCTGGTGGCCGTGCCCGGTGAAGGCGTAGGGGCTCGTCCGTGGCTTCCAGGCACCGCCGCGCAGCACGCGACCACCTGCGCGCGCCACCGCCGCCGCGGTCACCTCGACCTGCTCCTCCGACTCGGCGCAGCACGGCCCCGCCATCAGCACCGCCGCCGCACCGCCGCCCACGTACAACTGCGGCGTCACGACCACGGCTCGTCCGGTCAGCGCGTCCAAGAACGGATGCGGGCTCGCGGGTTCCAGCACATCCGCCACGCCCGGCAGCGCGCGCAACTGCGCCAGGGGCACATGCGTGGAGTGCGGCAGCACCTCGAAGCCGTCGCCATGGCCCGGCGTCCCTGGCAGCGATTGCAGCCAAAGTCCAAGCCCTTGCAGCTGCGCCCGCAGCAGCCCCACATTGGCACCTGGCTGCAACTGGATGAATTGCTTCATGTCATGCCTCCCGCTGCACGACCGCTTGCACCACGGCGCTCAAGGCGGATCGCGCCGGGCTGCCCGCGAAGCCTGCCAGCGCCGCATTCGCCGCCGTTGCCGCGGAGCGGGCGCGGGCCAAGGTCTCGTCGACGCAGCCGGTGGCCAGCAGGCATCGGCGCAAATCCGTGCGATCTTCGCCATCTGGGTCAAGGGCTACCGCTTGCAGGCGCCCCAACAGCTCCGGCGCGCGCTGGCAGGCCACCAGCAGCGGCCAGGTCAGCTTGCCTTCGCGCACGTCCAGCAGCGAGTCCTTGCCGGTGCGCGCCGGGTCGCCCGCGAGATCCAGCGCGTCATCCGTGAGTTGAAAGGCCTGCCCGAGCGCCAGGCCAAAGCGCACGCCAGCCGCGACTTCCGGCACCGTGCAGCCGCTGGCCGTCGTGCCCGCACGCATCGCCCACGCAAACAGCGAAGCCGTCTTGCTCGCCACGATGCGGTCGTAGGCCGCGGGATCCGGCTCGAAACGACCGCGCCGCTCCAGCTGCAGCGCCTCGCCCGCCACCATCTCGCCGATCACCGCCAGCAGCGACGCCAGCAGCGCCGGCTGCCCAGCCTGCTCCACGCGCCGCAACGCCAGCACCAGCAGGTGGTCGCCGGCCAGCACACTCGCGGAGTTGCCGTACACGATGCGCGCTGTCGGTGCGCCGCGCCGCTCCTCGCCTTGATCGATCACGTCGTCGTGCAGCAGCGTCGCCGCGTGGGCAAGTTCGCACGCCACCGCCAGATCGCGAGCCGTCGGCGCAGGCTTCGGGCCAAGACGCGCCGCCAGCAGCACGCACAGCGGCCGCACGCGCTTGCCCGGCCGCTCCAGCAACCAGGCCGCCGCGCGACCGGCCAGGTCGTCCTGCCCATTCACGCCAGCGAGATCCGCTTCCAAATCGACCAGATCGCGCGCCAGCCACTCGCGCAGCGCATCCAGCCGCGCCGCCATCGGTTGCAGGCCCTGACGGCGCGTGACGACAGCAAGCGGCTCCAGTACGTTCACACCCAGTTCGCTCATCGCCTACCTCACGTTCAAGGGAGTCTTGCCGCCATGTTCACGCACGAATTCACGGTCCGGTTCCAACATGTCGACCGTGCGGGCATCGCGTTCTTCGCGCGCGCCTTCGAGTACTGCCACGAAGCCTTCGAGGAATTGCTCAGCGCCAGCGGGCAGTTGAACGTCTTCGAGCGCGAAGGCTGGGGCATGCCGCTGGTCCACGCCGAGGCCGACTTCCGCGCGCCCATGCGCCTGGGCGATCGCCTGCGCGTCACCGTCCGCGTGGCGGAGCTCGGCGAGCGGTCCATCCAGTTCGCGTTCGACATCACGGACTTGGACGGCGAGCTGCGTGCCCGCGTCCGCCACGTCCACGCCTTCATCGACTTGGCCAGCTTCCGGCCGCGCGCCGTGCCGGAGGGCCTGCGGGCTGGGCTCGATCGCCTCGGCCTGCTCCAGGATCTGCCGAACGCGGCCCCGCAAGACCTTGCCTAGCGACGATCTTGGCAGTTCACGCAGCACCGAAATCCGCCGCGGCACGTGGGTCGCGGGCAGCCACGCGGCGAGCCACTCGCGCAAAACCGCTGGCTCCACAGGAGCGCGCAAGACCACCGCCGCGACAGGGACTTGCCCAAGATCGGCATCCACACAGCCGACAACCAGCGCCTCGGCGATCGCCGGGTGCTGCAAGAGCGCCGCCTCGATCGCCGCGGGCGAGATGTTCTCGCCACCACGCAGGATCACGTCATCGATGCGGCCTTGGATGTGGATGCGGCCAGACGCGTCGACTTCGCCGCGATCCGCGGTGTGGACACCGGCCGGCCCCGCGAGCGGCCCGGAGAGCGACACACGCCCGTCCGGCGCCACCGACACCTCGGCAAACGGCAGGAGCGGCAAGCCCGGCGCGTCGTCGAACGGCGCGGAAGTCGCGACCTGGGAACCGGTTTCCGTCATTCCCCAGGAGCGGGCCACCGGCACGCCAAGCTTGCGGCAGTCCGCCAGCAGCGACGACGGCGCCGCCGCGCCACCGAGCAGCACCGCGCGCAGCGACGCCGGAAACGGCTGCGACGGCCGCACTTCCAGCACGCGAGCAAGCTGCGTCGGCACGAGCGACACCAGGCTGACATCTCCC
>CAIXAA010000595.1 GCA_903917305.1 uncultured Myxococcales bacterium
GCTCACGACGCAACCGTTCTTGGCGGTTGCACGCGCCCACTGCGCTTGGGGGATCGGCATGCGACCGAGCGCCATGGCGCCCGGGGCCGGCTTCCGAGTGGATCAAGCTCGGGAAGAACCGGCAATGGTGTTGCCTCCGTCGTCTTGGTGGACAACTGCGAAACTTCACCGTTGTGGGAAGGCTAACTGAACCGGGGGCGAATGGGAAGAAGAAAGCGCCGTCGTGTCGCGATTCCCTCCCGTCGCGCATGCCATTGTCGCGGCTGCGATTGTTGCGGTTTCGGGTCGTCCCGTAACATCTCGACACATTGCCGAGCGTTTCGAGGCCCTGAGAAGCGCCCTCAGAAAACCGTCCAGAAGCCGCCAAACGCGATCAGCCAGGCACCGAAGCACATCCCCAGAAAGAGACATGAAGATGAGATGTTGCAATTCTCGTTGATCACATCTGCAGGCGCAATTGGAATTGACGCTTCGCGCATGTGGAACCATGGCATTTCCAGCAGCCCGATGGTTTTCGGCATTTGCATATCGGCATGCCGTATTTGCGCCGATGGCGTCGACCGCGCCCGGTGCGCAGTTGCGGTCCCATGGCGGAACGCCAGGCTTTCGAGCCGGCTTCCAAGACGCGTCCGCCGCCCGTCGCCGATCGTTGCCGACCCTTGCGTGCGCGGGGCTACCGTTCCTTCCCGCTGCCGTCGCGGTAGTAGCACATGTAGTTGGAATCGCAGAGGTCCGGCGTCTCGCGCAGTTCGCGTGCAAAGTCGCCAGCTTGCTCCTTCGATGCGCCCTGCTCGACCTGCTCCACCACCGTCTTGACCAGCTGCAGGCTGAGCAGCTTGCGGTGAGGATGCGCCTCGCGGCCGACGATCTTCAGACAATCGACGCCGACACGGCAGAAGTCCCATATGGCGCACAAACCGCAAGGACCATTGGGCAATCTGCGCGCGGAAGAGGAGTGCCCGCAGTTGCTCAGGTACCAAATCCACTCCTTGTAATCCGTCACGTTGCGGTCCAAGGCGCCCCGCTCTTCGCCGGACAGCGGCGCGCCATCGAACCTGGCGAACGCATAGCTCCATTCGGTGAGGCAGAAGGCGCCGGCGGCGTGCGTCGTGGCGCAGGAGCCCTCCTCGTACGTGCAACCGTCGTTGAGGACGAAGACCTCGATCTCCAGGTCCGGCGCGCGCTCCTTGATGCGCTGGATGTCGCCAAGGCTCATGTGGCGCGGCAGGATGACCCGCTGCACGCCGAGATCTCGATAGAACTCACATGCTTGTGAATTGCGGATCGCGGCGACGCTGCTGGCGGAGATGGCCAAGGTCGAGCCGGAGGCGCGCAACGCGAGGATGAGGCCCGGGTCGCTGACGATGACCCGCCTGACGCCGACGTCCGCCAGATCGCGGCAAAGCGCTACAATGTCAGGCAGCTGGCTCGCGGTGTAGAACGGCGAGTTGAGCGCGACGGCGACGGGAATCGCAAAGCGGTTCGCCTCCACCACGAGGCGGCGCAAGGCGTCGAGGTTGGGGTTGGCGGCACCGACACCGCGGCGGTTGAGCCAGGCGAGGTTGCCGTAGCGCTGCGCCCAGCTCTCCACGGCCACGCCGCAGTAGAATTCGGTGGCGCCGCTGGCGGCGAGGGCTTCGACCTCCTCGGGCATGCTGATGGGCGAGGCGATGCCAATGCGCCGCCCGGGTATCTGGCTAGCCATGCTGCGCCTCCACCCAACTGCGCGCCAAATCGATGTTTTCTGTCGCGTAACCTTCGCCGAAGGGCGTCTGGTGCAGGACCACGCGCGCGCCGTGCGCCTGCGCCCAAGCCAGGCCGCGCTCGACGAGGGCCGCATCCTGCCGATAAAACACGGTATTTCCTTGCGTCAGCAGCGGCGCTTGGCGGCCCGGCGCCGCGGAGTCCGTCATCTGGCCGATGTAGGTCTGGCACTCCAGCCGGCACGGCGTATCATTGCTGAACTTCTTGGTTTTTGGCTGGTGCATCCCGGCCTGGAAGCACGCCGGCCCCGACGCCACGAAGCCAAACGGCACATGCAGCGACGGCCGTAGCCCCAGGCCGTCGAAGTCCATGTCGATGCCTTGGTAGAGGTTGTCCAGCTCGACCGTCGCGATGCCGTGCGAACGCAGAAGTCCGCTGAACAACTGCGAAGTAAGCGCGGATTGCTGCGAGGCCAGCACCGCCTCGGCGAGCAGGGACTCGCCGGCGATCCGTGGCGTAATCCTGGGATCTCGCAGCATCTTGTTCATCAGCCGGCCCAGCACCGGCTGGCAGCGATCGCGCATGGCGGCGACGAGCCGCAGCACGCCCCAGTCGTTGACGACAACCTCCACCGGCTGGTCCTGCTGGGCAAGAAGACCAAGGAGAACCTGCAACTTCGCGAGCCCGTCCTCGCCAACCGGCGGCGTGACGAAGGTGAACGCCGCAAACGTCCGCGCGCGGCTGCGGTAGGCCTCCAGCAGCGCTTTGGGCGTCGGCAGCAGCGTCTCGCAGAACTCCGGACCGTAGTAGACGCGGGCGCCCCGCAGCCCGGGAAGGGGCGGCGGATTGGTCCAAACTGTCTGTTTCTGCTCCGGAACCGTGTCGATCAAGCGATCCTCCGCGCAGGGCGGTCAAGGCGCGTCAGTCGGCGCCACGGAGACGCGGACCCGGTCAGGCGCGCCACCTTGCAGCGCGATGATGCGGATGGCGCCTTCAGAGCGACAGTGTTTTTGGCAATCGCCGCAACCTGCGCAGGGTTGCGGGCCGGCGACCGGGACGTAGGCGTGCAAGCCTGGCGCGAGGGCGAGGACGTCGGGCACGGGGCAGACTTCGAAGCAGATGCGGCACGGAAGTCCGCGATAGGCGGTGCAAAGCTCGGGGTCGATGCGCGCCGAGCCCGCCGGCACTTCGCCCAGAGGCCGCACCAGGGCCGGGTCTTGCGCCTCGCAGCGCGGTCGCTCCGTCAGAATCGCAAGTGGCAGCAAGGCTTTTCGCGGCATGCGCGGCGCGTCGAGGGCTGGCGGGTCGGCCACCGGCAGCAGCGGCTCCGCGCTGGGCTGCAGCGACCTGCGCCGCCAGGGCAGGAGGAAGTTGCGGCGGCTGATGTCGGCTGGAGCCATCCGGGCGCTCGCCTGGGCACATGCGAGCGACGTCACGGGACGTGGTCGTTGCGCTCTTTTTCGATGTAGAATCCAAAGCCTGCGTCAAGCACGAAGCCGAACTTGTACCAGTTCGCGACCATGTCCTCGTACGTCGCTCCCGTCCCACCGCTCGGAAACTTGCCGGCATCGGCGCGCGCCCATGGAACCCGCTCATTCAACTTGTCGTTCACATTGAGGAACACGTCGTCCGGGCGCGCGGAGGGCCACCAGCCCAGGTTGAGAAGCTTCGAGCAATCATTGAAGTCCGCGTGCCACGGCAGGGCCATCTGGCGCGAGAAGTGGCCGGGCAGGATGGGCGTCGCCTCCTCGGTGCCATCCGGCCTCAAGTACTGGCTGGTCGCGGCCGGGTTGATCCGGAAAGGCTCGAGAAACAGGTTGGGATTGCGCATCTGCCAGCTGCATTCGATGCCGGGATAGAACGGTCCGCCGATGCAGTTCTCCAGCGCCGCCTTGTCCAAGCCGTGCGGCGTGATGCCCTGCGGCGCCGCGGCGCTGCCCGACGGCGGCACGAACTGCCCGGCATTCCAGGCGCGGAGCAGGCCAAACTGCGTCGGCGTCAGCGTGCTGTAGCGCTGGTACTTCGGCAGCGCGCGCGGGCCCTGCGTCTGGCCGCCGCCGCCCGCGTTGCCCGTGCCGTTCTGCCCGAAAGAAAAGTGGAAGTTGGTGTTGCCGACATACCAGTCGTCCCCATACAGGCGCGGCATCGTGGCGGGTCCGGTGGTATCGGCGGCGGCATTCTCCGGTGGGCGGATGTAGCCGAAGAACACGGCGCGCGCCTTGGCCGCCGCCGCGCTCGGATCGCCGAGCGGATCGGTCAACATGGCGCTGTGCTTGAAGTTCACCAGGCCGGTCGTGTAGACGTAGTTGACTGCATTGAGGATCATCGGCCAGATCTCGGACTGGTAGTCCGGGACGAAGCTGCCGAACTCGAA
>CAIXAA010000596.1 GCA_903917305.1 uncultured Myxococcales bacterium
GCCGGCGTCAGCCTGCTGGTGGCGGCCTTCGGTCTGATCAAGCTGACCATGCCTGCGGTCGATGCATGGAGCGAAGGCAAGGAACTTTACTTCGGTGCGGCCGTCGTGATGGTCGTCGCCGGGAGTTTTCTGGCCGCCGTCTGGCTCACGCGGACGTCAACGCCGCTGGCCACGACCGTCGCGGCCGACTGAAGGGACGCCGCAAGGCGCAGTACGTCATCGTCTGTTGCCTGTAGGATGAGCCCATGGATACGGGCAAGCTCGACATTCGTCTGACCTGCGTCGCCGGCCGCGTGGCCCGGGTCGCCATTGCCAACACCCGGCCGCAGGTTGCGGGCGTGCTGCACGGTTTGCCGGCGGCTCAGGCGACGGCATTGGTGCCGCGACTATTTGCGCTGTGCGGTCGGGCCCAGGGCGCGGCCGCGGAGGCAGCGCGTTACGCCGCAGAGGGAGCCGGCCTCAGCCGGAGGGTGGACAGGAGGGTGGCCGCCGAGGCGGCGCAGGAGCATCTCTGGCGCCTGCTCGTCGACTGGCCGCGCGAGCTCGGGCTGACTCCCTTGGCCGCTGCCTTCGCCCGCTGGCGCCGGACCCTGGCCGGAGATCCGCAAAGCCTGAACGGGGCTCCTTTTCTCGATTTCCTCGGCGAGGATTTGCTCGGCATGGCGCCGGAAGCCTGGCTGGGCATGAACTCGCGGGAGCATTTCCGCGACTGGCACTTCGCTTCGCCGGCATTGGCCGCGCTGATCTGCCGGCAACTCGCCGATGACGGCGAGGGTGAGGCGGTCTTGCCGACCGTGGCCCCGCTCCAGGCCTTCGATTCATTCTCCGCCGGGACGGGCTGGCCGGCGCTTTCGCGGGCATTTTCCGAGCAGCCGGTTTGGCACGGGCTGCCGGCCGAGACCGGCGCCTATGCGCGGCGGACAGGCGATCCCTTGATCGGGGCCTTATCGCCGCAACCGCTCCTGGCGCGGGTGGCGGCACGCCTGCGGGAACTGGCGGCGCTGGCCCTGAACGATTGCGCGCAGCCCTTGCCCGGGGCGCTGACGGCGCTGCCCTTGGGCCGAGACCGGGGAGGCTCGCTGGTCGAGACGGCGCGCGGTCTCCTGATGCACGAGCTGACCCTGGAGGGCGGCAAGGTGGCGCGCTATGTCATCGTCGCGCCGACCGAATGGAACTTCCATCCCGACGGCCCTTTGCCGGCGCTGCTGACCGGGCAGAACTGCGCCACGGCCCTGCAGGCGGCGATGCGGGCGCGCCGCGGCGTGCTGGCGCTGGATCCTTGCGTGGCGAACGGGATCAGTGTCGATTGGCAGGGCGGCTAGCCTCTGGGGTGGTGGGTCGCGTGCAACTGCTTGAGCCGCTCGCGGGCGACATGGGTGTAAATCTGTGTGGTCGAGATGTCGGCGTGGCCGAGCAGCAGTTGCACCACGCGCAGGTCGGCACCGTGGTTGATTAAATGAGTGGCGAAGGCGTGCCGCAGCACGTGCGGCGAGATCGGCCGGTTGATCCCGGCGGCCGCAGCGTGGCGCTTGACGAGGATCCAGAACATCTGCCGGGAAAGGCC
>CAIXAA010000597.1 GCA_903917305.1 uncultured Myxococcales bacterium
TCGACTGCATCGCTCGAGGTGACGGTCGCCGGCCAGATCTTGAAGTCCGCAGTTTCATCGGGCGCGGCGACAACATCCTGCGCCGTCAGCACATCCGCGGCGTCTTGCGCCGCCACGGCATCCGCCGCCGGGTGCGTCGCCGCGGAGCTCGAGCAGGCGAGCAACCCCGCCGTGAACAGGAACGGGATGATTCGCCTGGACATCTGCACGCCTCCCTACTTGACCGCGGCAGAGTACCTGGCGCGCACCTTGACGTCGACCTTCGCGGCCTGCCCGCTGCGCACCACGGCGACCTCGACCGGCTTGGCGATCTTCAATTCATACGGCAGCTTCATCTGGAACTGCTGCTCCTGGCCGTCGACCGCGAGGCGATCCAGCTCCCACACTTCGAGCTTGCCTGCCTTGCCCGGCAGCGGCCAATCGGTCAGCTCGACGCCGCCGTAGCCCGCCACCGGGATCGCGGCAAAGCCTGGAGCCCCTTCAAATCGCAGGTAATCCGCGCGAACGTGCTCCGTGAAGCGGTCCTGCTGCCAGCTCTTGACCGTCGGATGCTCCGACAGCGGCCCGTCGAGGCGCAGCGGCACCAGGAACCAGCGCCGCGGCCCGTCCGGGTTGCGCAGCACCAGATCGACGTGGCGCACGCCGTCCTTCATCGCCGCCGGCTTGACCTGCAGCTGCTCGATTCCCTTGGCCTTTGCCGCGATCGCCTGGGCGTGCTGCGTGATCAGCTCGCGCTCGACCTCCGGCTTGTCGGCGTAGAATGGCTTGTCGGGCGCGTCGCCCGCCAGCACGCGCCCGAGGTTGTGCGCCACCGCGTCCTCACTCAACAGCCCGAGATCCGTGCCGTAACACACGCGCATCGCGTGCGCCGTCTGGTCCACCGTGGCCAGCGTCGGCAGCTTCTGCGCGTCCACGCCCGGCAGCAGGCGCTGCGCCGGCCCGCGCCACTCATCGACGTCGATGTAGCGCATCCGCGCGTGCTGCAAGGCTTTTCGCACAACCGCGCTGCCGGCCACGAACTCCTTGATCTCCTTGCACGGCGCGCACCAATCCGCCGTGAACATGAGCAGCACGGCTTCGTGGCGCTTCTTGCCCTCGTCCAGCTCCGCGCGCAGCAGGTCCGGCAGCGTCTTGGCGCCCTGGTGGTGCAGGTAGCGGGCCGGCCCGAGGTGCCCGTCGTCGGCACGACAGGGCAGGGCGGTCAGCAACAAGGGGAGCAGGAGCAGGCAGGCGAGGCGGTGCGGCATGGCCGGCAAGGATAGCGGCTGCTGCGGCGGCGACTCAAGGGCTTGAGCAGATTCTTCGGAAGTCAGCGGACTTCGAGCTGGTCGAAGACGGCGGTCACGCCGGCGCGCTCGGTCACGCGCTTGACCAGCTCCTGGCGCACGAAGTCGGACGGCACCTGTCCGGTCAGCGTCACGGCGCCATATTCCGTGTGAATCTGGACACCTGGCGCGGCGACGGTCAGAACGGGATCTTGGCTGATCGCGGCACGCAGGTCTTCGGTCAGGTACTTGTCCGTCACCGTCGCCCACCAGTCGTTCGGCGCCACGGGCAGCGGTTGCGGCGGCGGGGCCACCGACGGCGCCGCCGGCCTGACCGCTTCCTGGGTCTTCGGCCTGGCCGCCTCACGCATCGATTTCACGGTGGTTTTCACGTCCGTTGCCACCTTCTGCACGGCGCGCACGGCCTTCTTCGCCGTCGCCTTCACGGTGCCGCGCGCCTGCGCCACGCGAGAGGTGGCCTGCTGCGCCACTTCCTTCGCCGCTTTGCGCACTTGCGCCGTCTGCAGCGCGGTCCGATCCGCCGAGTGCTGCGCCCAACCCCTCAGGAATGCGACCTGATTGGCGGCACGGTCCATCCAGTGGCTGTTCGGCTCGGCGGTCTCCAGCCACGCCGCCGTCCGCTGCGCCGTCGGGGTCAGCGGCGCGGAGACCGCGGAAGGTCCCACCGCTTCATGGGTCTTGTACTCGCAACCTATTGCGATCACGCAGATCACGCCTAGCCATCGAAGTGTTCTCATCTCGCGCCTCCTCCGACCCGTGGTGGTCAGGACGCCGCGCGGCCTGAAGATCCGCGGCTTGTGTGTCGTCCTGCTTCGGCTGCCAGATGACTTCAAGCTAGGTACTTCGCCCGCCCGATCCCAGCGTTGCGGCGCGTTGACGCCCGGAATCAAGCCATTGCAGGTCCGCTTCTCCGGAGCCCGCCATCCGCTGTGTACCGCGCCGGAATCGCTGCCTGCGGGGACTTTTGCCATGCAAAGCGCTCCCTTCGCGGGTTGCACTCGACAAGGCCAGGGCGGCGCTGGCAGTCTGGGCCGCGGTGAGGGGAGACCGGGTCCAGTGCGGCGGCGACGCCCACCATCCAGCGACAAGACGACAGAGCCAGCCGACATCGGCAAAGCTTGCGCAACGGCGCGGCCTTGCGTAGCGTTGGGCTCGATGGCCGCACGCCGATTCACGGCGGCGCAGGGAAGGGGCGGGGGAGCCATGCGGCTGACGCGAATCGTGACCTTGATCGTGGCGTCTTGCGCGGCTGCGCAGACCGCCCAGGCCGCGCCGTCCCTGCAGAACAAGCATGAAGTGACGATGTATTCCGCGCAGTGGTGCCCGCCGTGCCGCAAGGCGGAGCGGTGGTTCCAGTGCATCGGACAGCCCGTCGATCACCGTGACATCGACAAAGATGTGACCTCTGGACAGCGCTACAAGCAACTCAAGGGCTGGAGCTTGCCGCTCCTGTTCGTGGATGGTGTGCGCATGGACGGCTTCCAGGAGAAACTGCTCATCGATTTGCTCGGCAAGGGCGAAGCGCAGCCGGTTCGCGACCATCTGCTGGCGTGCATCCATGGCTAGCGCAGCGGCTTGCCCCCCCGCTGGGGGCCGTAGACCACATCCGTGTAGTTATGCATTGACAAGGCTCCGCATACACCCGACAGTCATCGGCTCGGCAGTGCTGTGTGACGCACTGCGTCAAGGTGTCTGTCCCCCGATCGCAGGCATGGCATGAACGCTGTTTCGATTCGATCTATTCCGTCTTCATGCGCGTTGGCCGCGGCAGCCTTGGCTGTTTGCGTCGGGATGACCGCGTCGCGTCCCGCTTTCGCCGCAGCGGCGGAGGAGCCACGGAGCGGCACGAAGCCGACCGCGGTGCTCGCGCAGCCGGCGTCTTCCGAGGGCGACGAACCGACCGAGGAGATGCAGGCCGCGCCTGCAGCTCCGGCGGCGCCCAAGCCGGCCGACTCCGCAGCGACGCCCGCCACCCCGGCGGCCACCGTTGCGGCCAAGCCAGCCGAGACCGCCAAGAAGAACGCGACCGCGGAGAAGTTCACCGGTTCCTACTTCCTCTTGCGCAACATGACGTCCGCGACGTCGTTCTCCAAGAGCGCCTACACGACCTACAACCCCGAGAACACGATGGCGCTGCTCATGCGGCCGCGCTTCGCGTTCACCGATCGGGTGTGGATGTCGGCGTGGCAGTACACGAACCTGGAGCTGACGAACTCCGACTCGACCACCAAGAAGAACGAAGTGTCGTTCTCGGACACGATCGTCTCCGTGGGCTACACGCCGCTCAAGGACAAGGAACTGGGCCTGACGGCGAACACCGACTTCCACGTCATCCTGCCGACCAGCAAGGCCGCGCAGATGAAGACGATGATGTTCGGCGCCGGCGTCGGCGGCGCGCTGTCGTGGCACAAGGGCATCGTGTCGGTCTCGGCTTCTGGCCGTGGCGACCACTTCTTCAACAAGTACACGACCGGTCAGAACGACGGCGGCATCGTGCCCCACTGCATCGGCGGCGAGTGCGACCAGTACATCCAGACCGGCGTGCGCAACTCCGAGTGGCGCGTGATGGGCATCGGCTCGGTGTCGGTCGAGCCGACCGAGTGGCTGTCCTTCTCGGTGTCCGGCGGTGAAATCGCGGACTTCCTGCCCAAGCTCGGCTCCGCCGCGGACGCCCACGTCGTCGGCGGCAGCGCCACGATCGCCCCGGATTCCAACGGCGCCAACTGGCGCGCGTTGATGTACTGGGGCCTCGGCGCCGAAGTGCGCGTCCACCCGGCGCTCGGCATCGGCATCGGCGCGGAGACGTACAACGCGCAGCTCGCTCCAGACTCGACCTACCAGCGGCCGTTCTTCAACACGTACACCGCTGCCTACGTGGAACTCAATGTCTCGCCGGAGAAGCTGCCGTTCTGGTAGCCGTCCGGCGGATCGCTCGCAGAAGTATCTTGAACGCCAGAAGTTGTTTATTGTTTCGTTCATCCAAGAGGCTGACATGACCGCTCGAAGCACACTTCGACTCGCACTCGCGCTCTTCGTCGCGCTCTCTGCCCTGCTCGCTGGTTGCGCGCAGGAGCGGGCGCCCATCAACCGCGTGCAGCCGTACGCCCTGAAGAAAGCTTTCTTCGTGGGTGCGGACTTCAACAACACGGCCGATGACCCGGAATTCTGGGCGCGGACAACCGTGATTGACGTAGGTTATGGCGCAGCCCAGGACGGACTGTTCACGTCGACCTACGCGCAGCCGCTGTCGCGCGTGAAGTGGCAGGTCACCGAAGACCTGCTGATTGCGCGCCTCGCCTACGAGCGCATCGCGACCTCGGACGGCAAGGGCGCCGGCAAGATGACGCAGGACGGCATCATCGTCGCCGCGTTCAAGATCACGTCGCACTTCGACATCAAGCACGCCTACAACCCGACCACGGGTGAGGAACTGAACGTGCTCGAGGAGAACTCGACGGATCGCCCGTGGAACCAGCGCGAGTACATCCACGTGGACTGGTCCAAGAACGAGAACGTCGACAGCTACGACTTCGACACGCTCTCGATGATGGGCCTCTACGGCAGCATCCAGTACGAGTCGATGGGCTACAGCGTCGTCGATCCGAACGACGAGAACGCGCCGTACTTCTCCGAGGACAACAGCTACTTCGACGTGACGACCAAGGCGTTCGCCAAGCCCGGCATGGCCGACTTGTCCAGCCTCGGCTGGGGCATCGACAAGTTCCCGACCTGCATGCTCGACGCGAACTTCGCCGGTGGCCAGGCGCCTGCCGCCTCCTGCAACCCGGTGGAACTGACCTTGCGTCATGCGTTCCGCAAGGTGGTCGACAGCGACTACGAGCCCAAGGAGTGGGACGGCTACCGCTTCCAGTCGGCCGGCGCGTTCACGGGCGAGCGGCTCGGCTACTCGCGCGACTACGGCATGACCGACCAGCTGTGGCACCGCTTCATCGAGCGCTACAACATCTGGCAGCGCAGCCACTTCTACACGAATCCGGCCGCGATGCAGGGTGCGATTCCTTGCTACACGACCGCGACGACGCCGTACGGCGCGGATCCGCACCGCGACGCGGACGCCGATGGCACGGAAGACGAGTGCAAGGCGGCCGGCAAGGGTTCGAAGTGCGACACGTTCAGCCAGAAGTGCACGCTGCCCTTCCAGCAGCGCGTTCCCAAGACCATCGTGTGGTACTACGCGGACGGCAGCAATCCGGAGTACTACCAGGGCTCGGAAGACGCCGCCCACGAGTGGGACGTCGCGATGCGCCAGGCGGTCATGACCGCGAAGTACTCGGAGTGCAAGGCGACCGCCGGCGAGAACTGCGACGCGGCATTCCCGGTGTGGAAGGGCCAGCAGGAAGACAACGAGGCCGCCATCGCGCTGGCCCGCGAAGTCGACGACTGCCGCCACGGCATTGCGTACCCGGACAAGGGCCGCGACGAGGCGGCTTGCGTCGCGCTCGCCGACACGATCGGTGCGTCGCGCGGCCTCGCCGCCGAGATCATCGCGATTTCCAAGCAGCCGGAAATGTTGGTCCTCTGCCACAGCCCGGTCGAAGCGAATGACCCGGGCGTCTGCGCCCCGGCCGACAAGCGCCTGCCGACCAGCCTGAGCGCCAAGGCTTGCTTTGACGCGCGCACCGCTGGTGACAAGGCCACGCTCGCGACCAGCAACAAGGCTGTGCACGCTCGCCGCGGCGACCTGCGCTTCCACCAGGTCAACGGCATCGTCGAGCCGGCCACGCCGTCCCCGTGGGGCATCATGGTCGACGGCCACGACCCGCTCAACGGCGAGGAAGTGTCCGCCAGCATCAACGTGTGGACCTACATCAACGAGCTGTGGAGCCAGGGCGTCGTCGACATGGCGCGCTACATCGCCGGCGAGCTCACGACGCAGGACGTGACCGAGGGTACGTACATCAAGAACTGGTCGGCGGCGGCGGAAGCTGCTGCGCGCGGTGGCCTGCTCAAGGGCATGGACGCCAGCGAAGTCAGCCGCCGCGCCCGCTCCACGGGCAACCGCAACCTGGACCCGGCCGGCATGGCCGCGTTCAAGGCCGCGCACCCGGAGGCCGACGAGCTGATTGCCAAGACCGCCGACAAGCTGTCCGCCATCCAGGCGACCCACGACGCGCCGTCGGTGTCCTCGCCGATCTACCTCGCGCGCCGCCAGGCCGCGCAGGGCACGGCGTTCGAGACCGCGCTGATGACGCCGATGATGCAGACCCTGGTCGGCATCGTGGGCATGCCGCTCTCTTCGGGCCTGCTGGACATGACCTCGCCGCTGCGCGGTGCGAACCCGACCATCCAGCGCAACCTCGCGGCCCTCAAGGAGAATGCCTTGGCAGCCCGCGGCGCTTGCGAGATGGAGATGGCGGATGCGCCGCTCGGCATCGCCGGCCTCGGCGACGTGCTGCAGGCCAAGTTCGGCGCGTTCAACCCGTCGGACTCCCCGGCCGTGCAGCAGGCGCGCGCCGAGCGCATGCGCAAGTACCTGGCCCGCCGCGTGCAGTACGCGGTCGTGATTCACGAAATGGGTCACTCGATGGGTCTGCGCCACAACTTCATCAGCTCGGCGGACGCGTGGGGCTACCGCCCGCAGTACTGGCAGCTGCGCACCAGCGACGGCACGGTCACCCAGGCCTGCACCAACCTGGTCAAGGATGGCGCGAGCTGCGTCGGTCCGCGCTACTTCGACCCCGTGACCCAGGAGGAGCGCGACAACATCATCCAGATGTGGATGCAGTCCTCCGTCATGGACTACGCCGGTGAGACCACGCAGGACATGCTCGGCCTCGGCGCGTACGACTTCCATGCGGTCAAGATGTTCTACGGCGACGTGGCCACCGTGCACGCCGACGATTCGTACACCTCGCAGACGCAGCGCGGCGCGGGCATGATCGCCAAGATGGACAACTTCGGTGGCATCTTGGGCTTGCAGCCTTCGTACGGCTCGACCGCGGGTCGCACCACGAACATCCACTACTCGCAGTTGAACGCGAAGTTCGACCTCATCAGCGGCTGCTCGCCGGTCGATCCCAAGGCGTGGCGCCCGGGTCGCTGGGATGACGGGTCGATGGGCTCCTTCCACCCGATGCTCGACGGCCTGATTGTCAGCGTCGGCGGCCAGTACACGCGGTGCACGCAGCAGCGCGTCGACTACGTGCCGTGGGACAGCCTTCGCCTGCCGAACAACACCGAGTGGAAGAACACGTTCAACCGCGGTGGCCCGTCGATCGACACGGCCGGCCGCGTGCGCGTGCCGTACGGCTTCGCGACGGACACCTGGGCGGACCTCGGCAACGCGAGCGTCTACCGCCACGACAACGGCGCGGACAACTACGAAATCTTCAACTTCATGATCACGCAGCCGGAAGTGAACCACGTGTTCGACAACTACCGCCGCGGTCGCAAGACCTTCTCGGTGCGTGGTGCGTTCAACCGCTCGCTCAGCCGCTACTACGAGAAGATGCGCGACGGTGCGAAGGGCCTGGGCCTGTACCGCAACATCTACCGCGACCTCGCGGTGGAGCAGAACCTGAACCCGGATGACCTGTGGAGCTACGCTGCGCAGAACTTCTTCCCGGATTCGGTCCTGGCGGCCGGCATGGTGTTCGACCACTTCACGCGCATCGCCCAGCGTCCGGAAGCCGGCGATCACTATGTGGAGGTCAAGTCCAACATCGTGCGCTCGACGGCGTCCAGCAACGGCAATCCGCCGCCGTCCACCGTTCGCGTGCCCAACGGCGCGACGGGCTTCATGAACGACGTCAGCTTCGGCGGCCGTCTGGTGGAGAACACGCTGGCCTCGGACAAGGGCGAGTACGACACCTCGTACACGCTCAACGCCGGTTCGTACTACGAGAAGGCGTCGGTCTCGATGCTGCTGACGGAGTCGGTCGACAACTTCATCAGCTCGACGCTCACGGACTTCACGGAGTCGCGTTACCGCTCGGTCTCCATCGCCGACCTGTTCCCGGAGGGCTACCGCCGCTTCGTGGGCAACGCGCTCACGGGTGACGACTTCTTGAAGGGTCCGCGCGTCGCGACCAGCAAGGGCAAGCCGCTGGTCGATGCCGACCAGTACCCGCAGAAGGCCTTTGGCTGGACGACGTGGTACGGCGCGACGCCGACCTCCTGCTTCCCGTCGGACGGCTCCACCATCTGTGGCGCCTACGGCCAGGACGCGGCAGCCTTCGGCGCGCCGGTCATCACGGAGTCCCTGGCGATCGACCCGCAGATCGGCTTCGAGCAGCAGAAGTTCCTGATTGCTTGGACGATGCTGTACCTGTTCGAGAACCAGGAGCAGAACTGGATCGACCAGATGCGCCTGTGGGAGCTGGGCAAGGACGGCGACCCGGGCCTGGGCGATGGCCGCATCGAGTTCCACAACCCGGACGGCAAGACCTACATTGCGCGCACTTCGGGCAAGGAGAGCATCTTCGGCAAGACCGTGCACAAGGGCATCGCCGCGCGCGTGCTCGAGTACGCCAACAGCTTGCTCAAGCAGGCGTATGTCACGACGGACGGTCCGGACCTCGACAAGGATGGCAAGCCCGACTGGTACCTGCCGACGGTCAACAAGGACGGTTCGCCGGTCGTGGCGTTCGATCCTGCGGTCCAGTCCGTCTCGGCGGCGAGCGCTGGCACGCCGAACTGCACGGCGACGGACAACTCCGGCTGCACCTGCCAGAGCAACATGGCCTGCATGAAGCTCCAGCAGTACGTCGAAATCCCGTTCTACCTGCGCTCGGCCATCAGTGCGTACCACCTCGGCGAGCCGTCGCAGAAGGGCGTGTTCCCGTAGGGGCTTAGCTCGATAGTTTGAACACAGGGACGGCGCGTCGGACGGGGTTCGGCGCGCCGTTCCTGCTTTTGGCGCAGCGCGCGGCGGTTGCGGTGGCGCAGGACTGCGGTGGCGAGAAGGCTGCGGCTTCTGGGCGAATCCGCCCGCGTGCGGCGTCCAGACCGGCTCTATCGGGCTGCGCGCGACCGAACCACCTGCGGGTCGGCGCCGATGGGACCCGACACCCATCGAATTGGGGAACGATCCCTTTCGCCGCTGCCACCAGGCCCATGGCCGGGCGCGAAAGGGATGCGGCCCCGAAGGGCGGCGTCCGACGCCGGTCGCGCAGCGACGCGCAGCCCGGTCCGGCCGAAGGCCGGATTCGCCCAACACCGTGTCGCAAGAAAGGAAGACCGGCCGGTCTGGCCGCGCCGCGCACGGGAGCCCGAACGCCAACGGCGGCGCGACCGGCAAGCGCCAGGGTCGCTCAGTCACTCAGCTTGTTGCAGATTGCGGAAGCAGCCGGAGGGACGGTGTGCGCGTCAGCGGGGCCTGAAGAACACGGCCCAAGCGCTGGAAGCGCCGGCGAAAACGCTAGTTCGAAGCCGTGCGCGGGGCCAGCAGCAGGTCGAGCTGCTGCGCCGCCACCTTGAGCTGCGCCTGGCCAGCCGCGTCCAGCGTGCGCCGCGTCGTGCCGTGGTACACCACTGGATCCA
>CAIXAA010000598.1 GCA_903917305.1 uncultured Myxococcales bacterium
CGAGGCGGCCGGCAACGGCGCCTCCCAGCGACCCAGGAAGAAGTTCTGCGCGGCGCGGCAGCCGTAGACCAGCGCGCAGTGCTCCAGGTGGCGGACCGTGCCGTTGCGCGGGTAGGTCGTGCGAAAGGCCTCGACCTGGCTGGTGATCTCCGGAATGTCGAAGCGGTAGGGATCCTGTCGCTTGTCGGCGTCGACGCGCATCGCGGGCACGTAGAACCGCCCGTTCATCCAGCCCACCGCGGTGTAGGCAAAAAGCGTCAGATCGGGCGCACCTTCCAGCGTTTCGAACGCCGGATGCATCAGGCGCAGGTAGGCGGGGGCGAGAAACGCACTGACGGCTTGCAGCGGGCCGGTGGTCGCGTCGCCCTCGACCTCGACCAGTTCGTCGCCGGTGGGATCGACCGCCAGCGGGCGGCGCATCGGCAGCACATGGAGATCACTGCCTTTCGGCAGCGGGATCAGCTCCTCTGCCGTCGGCCGGCGCAGCACTTCGCCGTCCCAGCCGACGAGGGCCAGGTGCGGATGGTCGAAGATTCGGCCGCATTCGTCGGCAACGACGGCGCGCGCAAAGGGATGGGACATCGCGGTAGCGCCTCGTGCTCTGGGCTAGAACTTGAACTGACCGTTCACCAGCACATTGTACTTCGACGGCGAGCCCAGGTTGACACCGCCCATCGACCCCGAGTTCCCGGCGGCCGTGACCAGCGGAACCTGCAAGCCCACGCCGAGTTGCACCGGACCCATGTAGGTGCGCACGCCGCCCGTGGCGAGCCACACATTGTCCATCGCCGGTGCGTTCTCGATGGACTTGAGGCCATCGAGTTCCAACGACAGGCCGAGGAAGCCGAGATCGGCCAGCAATCCCGCGCCCATGTCGAAGTAGGCCATCCGCTTCAAGCCCGTCGATTCGCGCACCGGCGACATGTCGACGTACTCGCCGCGTGCCGTCAGCTTGAAGATCGCGAGCTCCGCGCCGAGCACGGCATACGGCGAGACCGTCATGTAATTGTGGAGATAGCGCGGCGCCGCCAGGATGTTCGACAGCGCGATGGTGTCCGCATCGGAGGTGCCCGTCGGTGCGTAGAAGGAAGCTCCCAAGCTCCAGCCGAAGGCTGCGCCGGAAACGCCATACGCATCACCGGTTTTCACGTCCAGGCCGAGGTTTCCCATCGACATCGTGGTGCCCGCGCTGCTCGTGTGGAAGCCGGCCAGGGCCACGCGCGCCGTCACCGTCACCGGCTTGAAGTTGAGCGAAGCATAGGGCTCCAGGCTGAACGTCATCGCCTGCTCCGGCTGGTTGGCGATGTTGATCATGTCGATGATCGTAGCCATCTGCTTGAGTTGGCTGGCATCGGACGAGACGGCGTCGATCGACTTCTGCTGCGCGGCCGATGGCGTCACGCCGTGCGCCTTCATCTCGGCGAGGATGGCGCTCTTGAACTTTGCGGGATCATTGCTGTTGATCGCCGCCTTCACCGTCGGCGTATTGGCGTATTGCAGCAGCTTGACGGCGTCCGGATTCGTCGCGGTCGCCGAGTCCATCGCCTTCTTCACCACGGAATGCACGATGGCGTTGACCGGCGCGATCTGGAAGTTCGCACCCGCGGTGAACGTCCGGTCGTCCGCGGAGATCTTGATCGTGCGGCCGACCATCAAGTCGCTGTTGTTGAACGGGCCGGCCCATGCGACGGCGGGCAGGGCGACCGCGCAGACTGCGGCGAGGTTGGCGAGCGGTCGCAGGCGGCGGGCGACGGTGGCGAGCATGGGGCACCTCGGGCTGGAGTGGGCGGACGACGGAGCTGTGCGTTCGGACTGGCGCCCCATGCTACGATCGTCCGCGGGCCGCAGCAAACTCCCGTAGGTGCAGCAGCCGACTTGGGTCGCTCTCTGGCGTACGCGCGCCCCCTGGCCTATCATCCCAGCCGCTTGTCGCAGCCGTCCCGCGACGCTGCCCTGGGTCCGCCCCTGATGAACGCGCCGTCCAGTCCGCAGCCCGAGCCCGCGCGCCAAGGCCGCGCCGACGCGCTGTTCTACTTCGTCACGATCAGCCTGACACTGCTCGGGATTGCGCCGCTCTGGGTCACCGACCTGCTGCCGACCGTCGACACCGGCTCGCACCTGCACCTGATGACGATCCTGCACAACCTTGGCCGCGACCCGGTGTTGCAGAAGCATTACATTCCGGTGCACGCCATCGTGCCGTACCTCAGCTACTACAAGCTCGTGGATTGGCTGGCCTATCTCGGCGGCGTCGAATGGGCCAACCGCGTGCTGCTCTCCGCCTGCCTCGCTGCCGTGCCCTGGTCGGCGCTGTCCCTGCTGAAAGCCGCGCGCCACGACCGCTGGCTCGTGCTCGCGGTCTTCCC
>CAIXAA010000599.1 GCA_903917305.1 uncultured Myxococcales bacterium
ACGCACTGCTTTTTCGGCGTGTTTCCCTCCAGCTGGTAGCTCTGGATGCCGCCGGGCCGCATGCTGACGACCTCGCCGGGGAGCACTTCGCGCACGAACTCCGCGCCCACCAAGGCAAAAGCGCAGGTCTCCGACGCGGCCAGCCACGCTTCGCCGTGCACGTCGCGCCGCACGCCCAGCACCAGCGGCCGGTAGCCGTGCGGATCGCGCACCGCGACGACCTCGTTGCCATCCAAAACCAACATCGAATAGGCACCTTGCAGGCGCGGCATGATGCGAATCATGCGCTCCGCCAAGGACCCGCCCGTCTCGCGCGCCAGCAGGTGCAGCACGACCTCGGTGTCCGTGCCGGACGAATAGAGCGCGCCCATGGCCGACAGCTCGCGGCGCAAGGGCCCGGCATTGGTCAGGTTTCCGTTGTGCGCCACCGCCAGCGAGCCAGACGCGTGGTCCAGGCACAGCGGCTGCGCGTTGCGCAGGCGGCTGGCACCCGTCGTCGAATAGCGCACCTGGCCGATGGCCATCGTGCCGGGCAGCATGGCGAGCATGTTCTCGTCAAAAACCGTCGTCACCTGGCCCATGTGGCGCTGGATGAAGACCTCGCCACCTTTTGCAGAAGCAATTCCAGAACTTTCCTGACCACGGTGCTGCAGCGCGTGCATGCCGACCGACGTCAAGCGCGCCGCGTCCGGGTGGTTGAAGATGCCGAAGACGCCGCACATGCCGACTCCTACTGTGCGCCGCCGAGCACGGAGCGCTCGAAGCCATTGTGGTACGCGTCCGCCAGATCGGCGGTGGGCGCGTGCAGCGAGCCGATCTCGAACGCCGCGTTCAGGTCGCCGACTTCGCCAAGGTAGTTTGCCGGGACGCCAACATCGGCGGCAAGCGCTTCAATTTCCGAACGTTGCGACGAGCGCACGCTGACCAGGATGCTGGCGCCGGTCTCGCCGAAGAGGCGCTCGTCGTGGCGCGCCGTGCCGCTGTCCTGGGGGCTCGGCATGGCGCAGCGCACGCCGCGCGGGCCGCCTTGCGCTTGGATGGCGCATTCCGCGAGCGCCACCGCCAGACCTCCGTCCGCCAGATCGTGCGCGCTGCGCGCGACGCCTTGGGCAATCAGCAGC
Source organism: uncultured Myxococcales bacterium (assembly GCA_903917305.1). GTDB lineage: Bacteria > Myxococcota_A > UBA9042 > UBA9042 > UBA9042 > CAIXAA01. The sequence goes on from CAIXAA010000599.1 coordinate 1,122, forward strand.
CGCACGAGCGAGGACACCGCCTTCTCGGCATCGAGATCCACAGCAGACACGCGACCTTGGTGGTGGCCGAGGTACTCCTGCAGCCAGCGCGAGGCGCCCAGGCTCGGCCGGAAGCGGCCCAGCAGGTAGATGGCGTCGCCCGCCTCGACAAAGCCCATGCGCACCGGCTCGACGCCATCGGGCAGACGGCCGACGGCCGCCACCATCGGCGTGGGCAGGATCGACTGGTCGCCCGTCGTGTTGTAGAGCGAGACGTTGCCCGAAACTACCGGACAATCCAGGGCTTTGGCCGCATCGCCCAGACCGCGCATCGCCTCGCGGATCGCCCACATGACCTCGGGAATCTCCGGATTGCCGAAGTTCAGGCAGTCGGTCAGCCCGAGCGGCTCGGCGCCGACGCAGGCGATGTTGCGCACCGCCTCCGCCACCGCGTGCGCGCCGCAAGCCCACGGATCGGCGTGGCCGTAGCGCTCCGTGCAATCGGCGGACATCGCCAGCCGCGCGCCGTTCTCCCGCACCAGCAGCACCGCCGCGTCCGCCGCGCCCGGCAGGACCTGCGTGGAGGTCCGCACCGTGTGGTCATACTGCTGCCAGATCCAGCGCTTGGACGCGATGTCCGGCCGGCCGAGCAGCCGCACCAGGTCCGCCGCCAGCGGCTGATCCGCAATCGAATCCAGGTCCAGCGCACGGCGCGCGTCCAGGTCCGCCGGCTCCTGGCGCGGGCGATCGTAACGCGGGCAGTCGTCGACCACCGCGTTGATCGGCACATCGACGACGATGTGGCCTTGCCAGCTGCAGCGCATCCGCCCGGAATCCGTCACCTTTCCGATGACGGCCGCTTCCAGGCCCCACTTCTTGCACACCGCCAGCACGTCGTCCTCGTGGCCCTTCTTGGCGACCATGAGCATGCGCTCCTGGCTCTCCGACAGCAGCATTTCGTAAGGAACCATGCCGGTTGCGCGCTGCGGCACGCAGTCCAGGTCCATGTCCATGCCGGCGCCCGCGCGCGACGCCATCTCGAACGACGACGACGTCAGCCCCGCCGCGCCCATGTCCTGGATGCCGACCAGCCAGTCGTGGGTCATGATTTCCAAGCAGGCTTCGAGCAACAGCTTTTCCGTGAAGGGGTCGCCCACCTGCACCGTCGGGCGCTTGGCCTGGCTGTCGTCGTCGAACACGGCGGACGCCATCGTCGCGCCGTGGATGCCGTCGCGGCCGGTGGCGGAGCCGACATAGAGCACGGGATTGCCGACACCGCTCGCAGTTCCTTTGAAGATGCGGTCTTTGCGCACGATGCCGAGCGCAAACGCGTTGACCAGGATGTTGCCGTTGTAGCAGGGATCAAAGCCGCAGTTGCCGCCGATGGTCGGCACGCCCATGCAGTTGCCGTAGCCGCCGATGCCGTGCACGACGCCCGCAACCAGGGATTTCGTCTTGGGATGCGTGGCTTCGCCGAAGCGCAGCGCGTCCATGCACGCGACGGTGCGCGCGCCCATGGTGAAGACGTCGCGCAAGATGCCGCCGACGCCGGTGGCGGCGCCCTGGTAGGGCTCGATGAAGCTCGGGTGGTTGTGCGACTCCATCTTGAAGGCGGCGCCCCACGTGTTGCCGTCCTTGTCCTTGCCAATGTCGACCACGCCGGCGTTCTCGCCGGGGCCGAGGATGACGGTCGGTCCGGTCGTGGGAAACAGGTGGAAGTGCGCGCGGCTGGACTTGTAGGCGCAGTGCTCCGACCACATGACGGAAAAAACGCCGAGTTCCACGTAGTTGGGCTCTCTGCCGAGACGCCGCACGATCTCTGCGAATTCGTCCTTGGTCAGGCCGTGGCGGGCGATGGCTTCGGGGGTGATCTCGCTGTGCGTGGACATGACAGGCCTCGGTAGAAGTCGGGGCCGTGAGTGTCGCCCATGGGTCCCCGCAGGCCAAGCGCCGGATTGCGACAACTCTGCGAACTCGCCGCCGCTGCACGGCCGCGCTACACTCGCCGCACCCACCGAGGTCCCCATGCACGACTTTCCCAGCTTCATCGGCGGCGAATGGCGCGAAAGCCGCCGCAAGATCGAGATCGTGTCCCCGTTTTCCGGCGCCGTGGTCGGCACCGTTCACGAGGCCAGCGCCGCCCACGTCGAGGCCGCCATCGAGGCCGGCAAGGCCGCGTGCCCGATGATGGCCGCCCTGCCCGGCCACAGGCGGCGCGAGATCCTCAACGGCGTCGCGGAGATCCTGCGCAAGCGCGAGGCGGAGTTCGCCGCGCTGATCTCGGCGGAGGCCGGCAAGCCGGTCGCGCTGGCGCGCGCGGAAGTGCAGCGCGCCCAGGACACTTTTGCCTTCGCCGCCGAGGAAGTGCCGCACCTGTGCGGTCAGTCGATCGATCTCGCCTCGGCGACGCCGGGGAACGGGCGCTTCGGCATCGTGCGCCGCTTTCCCGTCGGCCTGATCGCGGCGATCACGCCGTTCAACTTCCCGCTCAACCTGGTCGCGCACAAGGTCGCGCCGGCGATCGCGGCGGGGTGTCCGATCATCGTCAAGCCGGCGCCCCAAGCGCCCTTGTCGGCTTTTGCCTTGGCCCAGGCGTGCTTGGAGGCTGGCCTGCCGAGCGGCGGCCTCAGCGTGCTGCTCTGCCGCGTCGAGGACGCCGAGCCGCTGGTGGTCGATCCGCGCGTGCGCCTGCTGACCTTCACCGGCAGCGCCGCGGTCGGCTGGCACCTCAAGGCAGCGGCGGGTCACAAGCGCGTGCTGCTGGAGCTGGGTGGCAACGCGGCGGCCATCGTCCACGAAGACGCGGACATTGCCTTCGCGGCGGCGCGCGTCGCCCAAGGTGCCTTCGCCTACGCCGGGCAGTCGTGCATCTCCGTGCAGCGCGTGCTGGTGCACCGGTCGCAGTGGGAACTGTTCCAGGCCACGCTGCTCGAACGCATCGCCCGCGATGTCGGCACGGGCGATCCGTCGGACGCGAGCATCGTCTGCGGCCCGGTGATCGACGCCACGGCCGCCGACCGCATCGAGGGCTGGATCGCCGAGAGCCTGAGCGGCGGCGCCAAGGTGCTGCTGACGGGGGAGCGACGCGGCCTCCTGCTGCCGCCGACGGTGCTGATCAACGTGCCGCACCACGCGCACTTGAACTGGGCAGAAGCGTTCGGTCCGGTGGTCACGCTGGCGCCGTACGACACGCTGGAGGAGGCGCTCGCCGAAGTGAACGACTCGCGCTACGGCCTGCAGACCGGCATCTTCACGGACTCCCTCGCAGCGGTGTGGCAGGCCTTCGAGACGCTGCAGGTCGGCGCGGTCATCCACAATGATGTGCCGACGTTCCGGGTCGATCACATGCCGTATGGCGGCGTGAAGGACTCCGGCCTGGGCCGCGAAGGGCCGCGCGAGGCGATGCTGGAGTACACCGAGCCGCGCCTGCTGGCGCTTCGACCGGTGATTCCCAAGTAGTTACTGGCCGTTATGCAGCGCGGGCGCTGACTTGCGCGACGAGGGCCGCGAGCAGCGCGAGCCCATCGGTGCCGCCGAGCACGTCTTCCACGGCCCGTTCCGGGTGCGGCATCATGCCGATGACATTGCCGCGCTCATTGGCGACGCCCGCGATGTTGCGGCACGCGCCGTTCGGATTGGCCGTCTGCGCCGGCTCGCCCGTCGCGCGATCGACGTAGCGCAGCACGATCTGCCCGCGCGCTTCCATCGCGTCCAACGTCGCGGCATCTGCGAAGTAATTGCCTTCCATGTGGGCAATCGGCATCACGAGCTGGCTGCCCGGGGCAACGCGCGCGGTCAGGTCACTGTGCTGGCTCTCCACGCGCAACGCCACGTCCTTGCACACGAACGCCAGGCCGGCATTGCGCAGCAGGGCGCCCGGCAGCAGCCGCGCTTCGGTCAGCACCTGGAAGCCGTTGCAGATGCCGAAGACGGTGCCGCCGCGCTCCGCGAAGCGCTTGGTGGCCGACATGACGGGCGAATGGGCGGCGATCGCGCCGCAGCGCAGGTAGTCGCCGTAGGAGAAACCGCCTGGAAGAACCACGAGATCGGTGCCGGCCGGCAGGGAGGTCTCGCCGTGCCAGACAAGGCTCGCCTCGCAGCCGAGCACGCGGCCGAAGGCCTGCATGCAGTCGTCATCGCAGTTGGAACCAGGGAACTGAAGGACGGCGACGCGCATGTTGACCTCACAGGTTGTTTAGGGCGCCGCGCCAAGAACTGCATGAATTGAATTCATTCAGTTTCGGCGCGCGGGCGTCGCGGTCCCGCGCCGCCACTGAGAGGTTGTGAACGCATTCACAACCTCTCAGTCGATCCACTCGACCGTGAAGTCTTCCACGATCAGGTTCGCGAGCAATTCCTTGGCCATGCGATCGACTTCCCGCGCCGCTTCCGCGCGGCCCAGGCCGTCCTCGAGCGTGAGGTAGACGATGCGGCCGACGCGCACGTCGCGCACGCCCGCGAAGCCCAGGCCGCTGAGCGCGTGAGCCACAGCTCTGCCTTGAGGATCCAAGACTTCGGGGCGGGGAACGATGATGACTCGGGCGCGCATGGAGGCTCCGTGGGGCCGGCTGCGGCCCGGCTTGGCGGCGCAAGCGTGCCCGAAGTCGCCCTGGGCGCCAAGCGACAGTTTGGCTTCAGCTTGGTCCGCGTTGTCGCAAGTGCAGCGCTTTGCTAGCGTGCCGCCCTGATGACGGTCCCGTCACAATCCGGAGACGGCGATGCACCTTTGCCTGCGCAACCTGGCCCCACGCCTCCTGACTTTGTCCGCCTTGTGGCTCGCCGCGTGCGGGTCGGACGCGGTGCCGGCAACCCATGCGGACAGCGCTGCGGCGGCGGATGCGCCAAAGCCGGACACGACGGCCGCGGATGCCGCAGGTGCGGATCTTGCCGCCGATGCGCCGGCGGAGGTCTCGCCGACGCCAGCCTCGCCCGATCCGCTCGCCGCCGATCCGACCTTCGACACCAAGTATGCGCCGCTCGCGGACCAGGCCGTCACGACGCTGCTCGAAGTTTTGCGGCCGATGTACGGCTACTTGCCCTATCTGGACGCGGAGCGGCGCCCGCGCGTGCCCGCGGCGGAGTTCGGCCTCGTGCGCGGGCAGCCCGGCGAGCCGCATCAGCTGCGCGACCAGCTCGCCTTGCCGGCCGATCTGACGCCGACGGGCTGGGCAGCCGGCCAGCTGCCGACTGGAACCCGCTCTGCGCTCTACGGTTTCATCTTTACCGACTGCCAGATGACCGACAGCGAGTCGCCGGCGCTGGTCGCCAAGAACAAGGTGATGGGCGCACCGGCCTTTCGCGAACATGGCGCGCTGATTCCGCAATTGCTCGACGCCCTGATCCGCACGGCCAACCACTTCGCGCAAAAGCGCCCGTTCGACGTGGTGTTTTCGCTGGGCGACGCGCTGGAGGACACGCAGCAGAACGAGCTGGACTGGTGGCAGACCCTGGTCAATGGCGGCACGGTCTCCCCCGACAGCGGCGCGCGCGACGACGTAGTCCCGGGGCCCGGCAACGACGCCAATGATCCCTTTACCGCACAAGGCTTTGCCAAGGGCACACCGTGGATCGAGGCCATCGGCAACCACGACATCCTGGTCAACGGCAACTTCCCCGCGGGCTTGATCGCGGACGCCAATGCCGCGCCCGACATCAACGCGGCCTTGCAGGCCAAGATCAGCGGCCTGGGCCTGTCCTTGCCGGGCGTCGGGACCGCCAGCGTGCATCCGGCCTTCTATCCACCGGCCCTGCGTGGGGAGTTCCGGGTGCGGATGGATGCGTTCGATCCCAAGCAACTTCCTGACATGAAAACGGAAGTCTCGCAGCTGCAGCCCAAGGAGATCCCGACCGATCCCGGACGCGTCGCGCTGGGGCACTGCGGCTTCATCGCGCGCAACCAGGACGCCGCGGGACTGCCGGCGGGTCACGGCTTCTCTCAGCAAAACGTCAGTGACTGCACGGGTTGGTTCACGTACGAGCCGGTGCCGGGGCTGGCGCTGCGCATCGTGTCGCTGGACTTCGGTCCGGTCGAAGGCGGCTCCCAGGGCATCCTGACGCGGCCGCATGTGAACGG
>CAIXAA010000600.1 GCA_903917305.1 uncultured Myxococcales bacterium
CTCCGGCTCCGGTTCCGGTTGCGGGTGGCGTCGCGCCGCGCGCCGGATCCTGCATCTCGCACAGCTTGGTCCCGTTCGACCAAGCCAGCGGCACGGTCTTCTCGTTCGCGTACAGCTTGTCCATCGTCAGGACGAGGTCCTCGCGCGCATACGCGGGCGGTTCCGGCGTGCGCACCATCACGATCGAGTCCGTCGGGCACACCTGGACGCACAACTCGCAGTAGATGCAAGCATTTGTGTCGAGCGTGTAATCGAGCAGATAGCCGCGCTTCTTGCCCGTGACTTCGGAGACGCGCTTCTCGCCCGGCGTGACCGTGATCACGTTCGAGGGGCAGATCAGCTCGCAGATGCTGCAGGCGATGCACGATTCTTCGCCGCTGGGCTCGTGCGTGAGGGCGAAGCTGGCGCGGAAGCGCTCGCCGCGCGGCCGGATGACCTTCGGGTACTGCACCGTCACGACCGGCTGGAACATCTGGCGCAGCGTCGCGCCCGTGGCGGAGAAGACTTGGAAGAAGTGGCGCATATCAACGCCCTCCCGCGGTCACGTTGACCCAGACCGCTGCAAGGCACACGAGCCCCAAGGTGACCGGAACCAGCCACTTCCAGCAGAAGTGCATGAGCTGGTCGGCGCGAAAGCGCACGAGGGTCCACCGCATCGCGTAGATGAAAGCAAACAAGATCGAGGTCTTGAGGAGCATCCAGGCCAGGCCGATGATCCAGATGCTGCTGCCGGGTCCGGACCAGCCGCCGAGGAACAGCACCGAGGCGACCGCGCTGGACAGCCAGGTGTGGACGTACTCGACCATGGGAAAAAGGCCATAGGACATCGCGCTGTACTCGACGCTGACGCCGGCGATGAGCTCGCTCTCGGCCTCCGGGATGTCGAACGGGATGCGGTTGGCTTCCGCGAGGCTGGTCGCGAAGAAGATGACGAAGGCCAGCACGCCGATGCCCGGCGGCCAGATCGCGAACCAGCCGTGAACGCTCTGGTATTCCACGATCTCGCGCAGGTTGAAGGAGCCGGCGAGCACGACGGGCACCATGGCCGAGAGCAAGAGCGGAATCTCGTAGCTGATGCCCTGGGCGACGGCGCGCATGCCGCCGAACAGCGCGTATTTGTTGTTGCTTGACCAGCCGGCGAGCCACAGCGGGAACAGCATCATGCCGGACATCGCCAGGACCCAGAGCAGGCCGATGTCGAGGTCGGCGACGTAGATGTCCTTGCCCCAGGGGATCGCGGCGACGACGGCGATGGTCAGGAACAGCGCCAGAGCAGGCGCCAATCGGAACAGGACGGCGTCGGCCTTGCGCGGCACCAGCACTTCCTTGCGCAGCAGCTTGAGGGCGTCGGCCAGCGGCTGCAGGAGCCCGGCGGGACCGACGACGTTGGGGCCAACGCGATTCTGCATTCGGGCCGCGAACTTGCGCTCGAACCAGATCGCCCAGGCCGCGATGGTCAGCACGCCGGTCGCGATGACGACGCTCGACGCGATACCGCGAAGCCAGGGATTTGCAAGGAGATCAGCCATGGCGAAGGGCCTTTCCGGTGCGGGACATCAACGGTCGACCTCGCCCATGACGGGGTCGAGGCTGCCCAGGATGGCGATGGCGTCGCTGAGCGAATTGCCCGGCAAGAGCCACGGAACGAGGGAGACGAGGTGCAAGCTCGGCGGGCGAATCTTGAGGCGGTACGGCGACATGCCCTTGTTGGCACTGGCCGAGGCGATGAGGTAGTGGCCGAGCTCGCCGCGCGGGCTCTCGACGCCGACATACCACTGGCCGTCCTTGATCTTCACGGCCGTCGGGCCCTTGGAGGGCTTGAGCGCCGCAATCGGGCCTTCGGGCACGTCTTCGAGCAGGATGCGGATGAGACGAATACTTTCCCGCACTTCCAGCGCGCGCAGCTTGAAGCGCGCAAGGCAGTCGCCCTCCATCAGCACCGGCACGTGCACGTCCAGCTCGTCGTAGAGGTGGTACGGCGCGTCGCGGCGCAGGTCGAGGTCGACGCCGCTGGCGCGACCCACGGGTCCATTCAAGCCGAGTTGCAGGGCCAGGTCGCGGCCGAGCACGCCGACGCCTTCGCTGCGATCGCGGAAGATGTTGTTCTTGCTGGTCAACGTGTCGTACATGTCGAGCGACTGCTCGATCGTGGCGATCGCCGAGAGGATCTTCGCGTCCCAACCCACCGGCACGTCGTGGCGCTGCCCGCCGACCTGGTGCGTGTTGTAGTGGAAGCGGCAACCGGTCAATTCCTCAAAGATGTCGAGGATCAATTCGCGGTCGCGGAACGTGTACATGAACATCGACGCGCCGCCGCCGATGGCGCCGCCGACGTCCAGCACGAAGGTGCCGATGGCGACGAGGTGCGACGCGATACGCTGCAACTCCGCGATGATCGTCCGCATCCAGCGGGCGCGGCGCGGCACTTCGATGCCCAGCCCCGCCTCGAAGACCATGTTGATGGCCTGCTCGTTGATCATCGGCGAGAGGTAGTCGTTCTTGTCGACGATCGGCGTGACCTGCGCGTAGGTCAGCTTCTCGAAAAGCTTTTCCACGCCGCGGTGCAGATAGCCCGGGTAGCTCACGGCCTTGACGATGATTTCGCCGTCGAGGACCAGCTTGATGCGGAACACGCCGTGCGTGCTCGGGTGCTGCGGCCCGAGGTTGAGCACCATCAGATCGGCCCCGGCCTCGTAAGACTCGAGATCGATGTGCGGATCAGGCAACGGTGGCGGCTGGAGGCATGAAAACGTCATCTGCTACCTCCACGGCGCGTGGGGCGTGTCGATGGCGTAGTCGCGGCGCAGGGGATGTCCCGGCCAGTCTTCGTCCATCATGAGGCGCCGCAGGTCGGGGTGGCCGGCAAAGTGCACCCCGACGAGGTCGTATTGTTCGCGCTCCTGCCAGTCGGCACCGGCAAACAGCGGCACCAGCGAAGCGATCGCCTCGCCGGGCGCCAGCTGCACGCGCCAGGAGAACGTCTCGGAGCCGCCCGGCTGCTCGGCGCTGCGCCGCGTCGGGTTGCGCAGCACGGTCGCGACTTCGAAGCGTTCTTCGGTCGCGGGCGCGCCC
>CAIXAA010000601.1 GCA_903917305.1 uncultured Myxococcales bacterium
ATCCTCGTCCCTTCCGGCACCATGGCGAACCAGCTGGCGCTGCGCGTCCACACGCGTCACGGCGACGAGGCCATCGTGCACGCGGGCTGCCACATCCTGAACTTCGAGGGCGGCGCGGCGGCGGCGCTGTCGGGCGTGACGCTGCGGCCGCTGGAGTCGAAGGACGGCACGCTGGGCGCGGCGCGGGTGGCGGCGAGCCTGCACCTCGCGGATGACCCGCACCTGGCGCTGACACGCCTGATTTGCTTCGAGAACACGCACAACGCCTGCGGCGGTCGCGTCGTGCCGCAGAGCGACGTGCTGGCGGTGGCGGGGGTGGCGCGGCGGCATGGCATCGCGCTGCACCTGGATGGCGCGCGGCTGATGAACGCGCAGGTGGCGTCGGGAACGCCGGCGCGGCAACTGGCGGAGCCGTTCGACACCGTTTCCCTCTGTCTCTCCAAGGGTTTGGGAGCGCCGATTGGCAGCGTGCTGGCCGGCTCGCAGGCGCACGTCGACCGGGCGCGCCGCGTGCGCAAGATGTTCGGCGGCGGGATGCGGCAGGCGGGCATCCTCGCGGCGGCGGGGCTCCACGCGCTGGACCACCACGTGGAGCGCCTGGCCGACGACCACCGGCGCGCGCGCCAACTGGCTGAGGCGATCGCTGCCATTCCGGGGCTTTTCGTCGATCCGGCGACGGTCCACACGAACATCGTGTTCTTCGATGTCGATCCGCAGCATCCGCTGGCGCAGACTGGCGTGCAGCCGCGCTGCCGGGCGCTGGGCGTGCTGCTCTCCGGTGGCCCGCTGCGCGCGCGGGCGGTCACGCACCTGGACGTGGATGACGCGGGAATCGACCGTGCGATCGAGGTCTTGCGTGCCGTGATGCGCTAGCCGCTAGCCGCGCCTGCGGCGCAGGGCGGCGTGGAACACCTCGACGTACGCCGCCGCGGAGCGCCGCCACGAGAAGTCCTGCACCATGCCATTGTGCTGCAATTGCCGCCACATCTCCGGCCGCAGGTAGAAGACGTCCAGCGCCTTGTCCACCGCGCCGCGCAGACCGGCGACGTCATCCTTGAAGAACGTGAAGCCCGTCGCTTTGCCCGACGCCAGGTTCTGCGGCAGCGCTTCGACCACAGTGTCGCGCAAGCCGCCGACCGCGCGCACGATCGGCACGGTGCCGTAGCGCATCGCGTAAAGCTGCGACAGACCACAGGGTTCGTAGCGGCTCGGCATCAGGAAGGCGTCGCAGCCGGCCTGCAGCACGTGCGCCATCGCCGGTTCATGGCCCAGCCGCAAACGCACGTTGTTCGGGTACTCCTTCGCAAGCCATTGAAACCACTCGGTCAGTCCAGGCTCGCCTTGGCCGAGCAGCAGCAGGCGCACGCTGCGCTGCACCAGCCACGGTACCAGCTCCGCCACGAGATCCAGGCCCTTCTGCTTGACGAAGCGGCTCACCACGCCAAAAACCGGATGCGGATCGCTGGGATCCCAGTCGGCATAGGAGATGAGGTTGCTGCGGCACTCCGCCTTGCCGGCCATGTGCTGCGCGTCGTAGTTGGTCGGAATCAGCGGATCGTGTGCTGGATTCCAGACTTCCGTGTCGATGCCGTTGAGGATGCCGCGCAGCCGGTCGCCGTGGGCGCGCAAGGCGCCGTCCAGGTGCTCGCCGAACTCCGGCGTGCGGATCTCCTGGGCGTAGCGCGGGCTCACCGTCGTCAGCGCGTCGGCCGTCGTGATGCCGCCCTTGAGCAGGTTCAGCGCGCCGTAGAACTCCACGCGCTCCGGGTGGAAATACTCCGGCGGAATGCCGGCCACGGCCAGCTGCTCGCGCGGCACCACGCCCTGGTAGCCCAGGTTGTGGATCGTCAGCACCGAGGCGGTGTACGGCAGCAGGTGGCGGTAGGGGCCGTCCAAGTACAGCGGAATCAGACCGGTATGCCAATCGTGGCAGTGGACGATGTCCGGCGCGCCGCCGAGCAGCGTGCCGGCGCAATCGAGCACGGCGCGCGAGAACGCGGTGAAGCGCGCGCAGTCATCGCCGTGGCCGTAGATGCCTTCGCGGTCGAACAGGACGGGGCAGTCGTAAGCGTAGACGGGCGCTGCATCTTGCGGTGCCGACGGGTCCTCGATGCGCACGAAGCGGCCTTCGAGGCGGTGGCCGCCGATCCAGATGCCGGTGCTGGCGTTGGTCTCGACCAGGCGCGCGCCGCGTTGCGCGACCTTGTGCCGCACCTCGCGGTAGAGCGGCATGAGCACGGCGACGTTGAGGCCTTGCGCCTGCA
>CAIXAA010000602.1 GCA_903917305.1 uncultured Myxococcales bacterium
CAGGGCCGCGACGTCATGGCTGCGCGCGACCGTCTCCAGCGCCGTGCCGCCAGGAACGGCCAAGGCCACGGGCAGCACGACGATGCCGCGCGGCGCGACGGGCGAGGACAGCGGCATGTCTTCCAGGAATTGCGGCCCCGCCGCACCGCAGCCGGCCAGCCCGGCCATGGCGCAGAGGATCGGAACGGCGAGCACGAGACGCGAGAAGCACATGGCTGGCCATTGCCGGCGCTGCGAACCGCGCCGAGAGCGCAGGGTGGCATATTGCGGCGATCGTTGCCAAGGCTGCGCAGCCCTGGCTGGACCGTTGACGTTCGCGGGCGCGCCACGCATCCTCTGCGGGCCCGGCGCGACCTGCTCCGGCCGCCAGCGAGGCACCATGCCGATCCCAGTCCAGCCCCGAAGGTGGCCGATCGCGCTGTCCATCGTGCTTTTTGCGCTGCTCGCCGGCTGTGCCCAAGGCACGCGCCTAGACCCGGTGCGCATCGGCCCGTGCCTGTGCCAGGGCGCGAGTTGCCCGACCTCCGTGTGTGACCTGCAAATCGACGTCTCCAAGCAGACTTGCGGCGGCCGCGTCCAGCACGTCGAGGTGCTGCTCGGGGAGCAGTTGGAGGCCGACACCTTCCAGCCTGGCGCAGCGCGCCGCACTTGCGCCACGATTCCGCGCGGTCAGACCCTGCGCATGAGCGCCCGCGCCGACACCGACTGGCAGTGGGTCGAGGACGTCTCCTGCCCGGCAGCCGCCGACGGCGAGACCGTGGGGCCGACGCTGCTGCGCGTGCTCGACTGCACCGAGGCGGTCCAGACCGATGCAACCGCTTCGGATGCCAAATGATCGCAGCCGCTTCGAATCGATAGCTTCATGGATGCACCCCACTACCTGATCACGGCCGACGCGGATCCGGCGCTCCTGACGCCCGTGATGCGCCAGGTCCTGGACGCCAAGAGCCGCCACCCCGGCGCGCTCGTGCTGTTTCGCCTGGGCGATTTCTACGAGCTGTTCTTCGAGGACGCGCTCGAGGCCACGCGCCTCCTGGACCTCACGCTCACGTCGCGCAACAAGCAGGATCCACGGCCGATTCCCATGTGCGGCTTTCCGTATCACGCCATGGCCGGCTACGTGCAGCGCATCCTGGAGGCGGGCCGGCGCGCGGCGGTGTGCGAGCAACTCAGCGATCCGGCACTGAAAGGCATCGTGCAGCGCGGCGTGACGCATGTGATCACGCCGGGCGTCGTGCTGGAGACCGAAGCGCTCGACGCCTCGCGCGCCAACCACATCGCGGCGCTGGCGCCGGGCAAGCACGGCGGGCTCGGCGTGGCCGTCGCCGATGTTTCCACAGGCGAAGTGCGTTTTGCCCAGGTGCCGCATCCGGCGGCGCTGGCCGTGCTGCTGGTGCGCGTGGAGCCGCGCGAGATCATCCTGCCGCCAGCGGCGCGGCCGTGGCTTGATGGCCTGGCGGCGGCGCGCGACGTGCTGCTGAGCGAGCGCGAGCTGCCGTCCGGGCTGCCGCGCGACGCGACGCCGGCGCAGACGGCCCTGGCGCTGCTGCACGCCTACCTTCTGGAAGTGCGCCCGGGCATTGGTGATCTGCTGGCAGCACCGCAACCGCTGGACGGCATCGCGCACATGGCCCTGGGCCGCGAAGCGGTGCTGCACCTGGAGTTGCTGGCCACGGCGCGCCTGGGAAGGCGCCAAGGCTCGCTGCTGGGCGCGGTCGATCGCACGAAAACGGCTGCAGGTTCGCGGCTCTTGCGCGCGCTGCTGCTGGCGCCGCTGTGCGACAAGCGCGCCATCGAGCTGCGCCACGGCGCGGTGCAGGCCCTGTGCGACGACCGGCCGGCGCGCGACGGCCTGCGCGATCTGCTGAAACATCAGTGTGATCTGGCGCGGACCGCGACGCGCATCGCCGCGGGCCTCGTGCAGCCGCGCGAGCTGGCGGCCCTGCGCGAGACGCTGGCGGCCCTGCCCACGCTGCGCCAGATCGTCGAGCCGCTGACGGCCTCGGTCGCGCTGGCCGGGCTGTGGGCGGACCTGGACGGCTCGCAGGCACTGGCCGCGGATCTGCAGGCGGCGCTGGCGGATGCGCCGCGCGTGGCGGTGGCGGATGGCGGCGTGATCCGGCCGGGCTTCGACGCCGCGCTGGACGAGCTGGTGCAGCTGGCGGAGCACGGCCAGGACTGGCTGGCGCAGTTCGAGGCGCAAGAGCGCACGGCGACGGGTATTTCGACGCTCAAGGTGACGTACAACCGGGTGACCGGGTACGGCATCGAGATCGGGCGCTCCAAGACCGAGGGCCTGCCGGCGCACTACCACCGCAAGCAAACGCTCAAGAATACCGAGCGGTACACGACCGACGCGCTGGTGGCCTTCGAACGCAAGCTCACGAGCGCGGAGCACGACCGCACGGCGCGGGAAACCGAGCTTTATCGTCAACTTTGTCTGCGGCTGGGCGCGCAGGCTCCCGTCTTGCGGCGCATGGCGGCGGCGCTGGCGGAGCTGGACGTGCACGCCGGCTTCGCGGATCTTGCCGCGATTTCGAGATATTGCCGACCGACGATGGTCGATGCTCCCGTGGTCCTGCTGCGCGGCTGCCGGCATCCGGTGGTGGAACAGTTGCTGCCGCCCGCGGGTTTCGTGCCCAATGACGTGGACTTGCGCGGCGACGTCGCACTGCCGCCCGAGCTGGAGCTGCCGGTCGCCGAGGACGCCACGC
>CAIXAA010000603.1 GCA_903917305.1 uncultured Myxococcales bacterium
GCGCTGCGCTGCAGGATCTCGCGCGCGGCCAGCTCGACCGCGTCGAGGATCTTCGTGTACCCGGTGCAACGACACAGGTTTCCGCCGAGCGCCTCCGCGATGCCAGCGCGCGTGACCTGCGGGTCGTCCTGCAAGGCGAGCTGGTCGATGTAGGCGGCGCTGGACATCAGCATGCCGGGCGTGCAGAAGCCGCATTGCGCAGCGCCGAGCCTGGCGAACGCCGCCTGCAGCGGGTGCGGCTCGCCACCGACGCCGAGACCCTCCACCGTTTCAACGGCATGGCCATCGACTTCGCGCGCCAGCGTGAGGCACGACAGTACGGGTTCGCCGTCCAGGCGCACGGTGCACGTGCCGCAATCGCCCTTGTCGCAGCCCTGCTTGGTGCCGTAGAGACCCAGCTGATACCGCAGCAATTCCAGGAGGGTCCAATGGCTCGGCGTGGCGACGACCACGGGCTCCCCGTTCAGGTCGAAGCGGCACAGCACGACGTCGCGGGCACAAGCCTCATGACTGCAAGGCGAATCGGACACGCAGGAACCTCACCGTGGCTTCTTGGCGTCCTTCTTGGCGCCCTTGTGCTTGTCCGGCGCGGCCTTTGCGGGCTGCAGCGGCTTCAAGAGCGCCGGCCTTTCGCCGAACTCGAAGGTCAGCGAGACCGCGCCCAGGGAGAGACTGGACTTCTGAAAGACTTCAGCGGACTTGCCCTTCTTGAGCTCCGTCCCGTCGAGCAGCGTCGCGAACTTGCTGCCGAGATCCTCGACCTGGACGTGCCCGTCCTTGTAGGTCAGCCGGCAATGGCGCGCGGAGACGGTGGCGTCCTGCAGCACGACGTCGGCCTTGACGTCCGAACCGACGACGACCTCAGGCTTGTCCAGTGGATACGAGGTCTTGCCATCGGCGGCGACCAGCTTGCCCCAGGGAGCGGCTTGCACCGGTGCGGCCGCGAGGGCGGCGAGCGCAGCAACGACGAGACAAAAGCGCAGGGCCACGGCGCACCTCGCAGCGGGGCCGGCCCGCGCCTGCGCAGGATCCTAGGTTCGCGCTGCGTGGTCAACACCTGCACGCTCGGCCGTAGATCTTCCTTGGCTGCCGGGCGTCTGACGTTCAAGAGGTGCCCCATGCCGCACGCACGCCCCTTGGGACTGCAAGTCATCCTGCGCTGGAGCGGCGACATGCACGCCGAGCGTTTCCTTTCACGTCCCGAGGAGTTGCGCATCGGTCCGGACGATGTCTTCGCGGTGCCGCCGGACGTGCTCGGCGGCAAGCCCTTCCTCGTGCTCGTCGAGCCACACCCGCGGACCGGTTTTGCGCTGCGCCTGGACCAGCCGGTCACGCGCGGCGTGCTGCATCTGGGCCAGGAGACAGTGGATTACGGCGATCTGCGGCGCGGCGTGCTCGGCGCGCTGGTGGCGCCCGTGCTGCCGATGCAGCCGGACACCTGGGCGGAGCTGGACTTCGGCGCGTTCCAGTTCACGTTGCGTCTGGCCCCCGTGCCGGCCCGCCCGCGGCGCAATCCATGGAAAGCTGAGCACTTGCCGTTGCTGCTGTGCTTCGTGAGCGCTGCGCTGGTCGTGCTCGGGCCGCTGTGGGCCGCCGGCCATGCGCCGCCGGCGCGCCAGCAGCTCGCGCCGCGCGGTGGCGTCGAGGATGCCCTGCAGCGCGTGGAGCCGGTCGCCTTTGAATGGAATGATCCGAAGCAACCCCAGCCGGATCAGGTGCTTGTGCCGCTGCAGCCGACGGTGCCGCGCGAGGTGCCGGCCATCGTCAAGGAGGTGCCGCACCACGCGACGCCGGTTCCGCTCGTGGACGCGCCGGCGCGCGAGCGGGTGCAGGCAGCCGTGCAGGAGCATACGCGCGACGTCGACCGCGAGCTCGAGAAGCTGGGCCCGCCGCTGCCGGTCTCGCACCTGTGGCAGCCGGGCGCTGGTCCGTCCGCGCCGGGCAGCCCGACGCTGGTCGATCCGGGGACGGACCTTGCGACGCCGCACCATTCGGATCTGGGCAATCCTGCTGAGGAATCGCATGCCTTGCCGTTGGGGCCGCAGGGCAAGATCGCGGCAGCGAATCCGCAGCCGGAGTTTCATGCCGCGCCGCAACATGTGACGCGCGTCTCGAGCGGTGGCGGGGACAGCACGGGCGAGCTGCCGTTGTCCGTCATCCGCGCGACCATCGCCGCGCACATGGGCGGCCTGCGCGCCTGCTACCAGCGAGCCTTGCAGGGCAATCCCGACCTGGCCGGCAAGGTGCGCATCGCGTTTCTCATCCAGCCGGACGGCGCGGTGCTGGGGACGCGCATCGAGCGCAGCGATCTGGGCAACCAGGATGTGGAGGATTGCGTCGTGGAGCACGTGCGCGTCTGGCACTTTGCGCCGGCCAAGGGTGGCGGCTCGACGGAAGTGCACTATCCGCTGACCTTTGCGTCGCGATAGTTGGATCCTTCGACTCGCTGCGCATCGCTCAGGAGGAAGACGGCGATGCGCGTTCCGCTGTCGCAGTCTTCACTTCGGCTGCACGTTCAACAGTTCACCCAGGTTCGGAATCAGCAGGAACTCC
>CAIXAA010000604.1 GCA_903917305.1 uncultured Myxococcales bacterium
CATGGCAGCTGCACGACCGCGACTACGTGGTGCGCGGCGCCCAGTTGTTGCCGCAATTGGACGGGTTTCTCCGCGCGCTGATCGACCACGCGCTGCCGCCTTCAACGTTTCGCGTCAGCGCGCGCCTGGACGAGCTGCTGCGCGTGGCAAAGCGCCTGCGCCCGTTGCTGCCCGAATTCGCGAGGCATGGTCACCGCCTGCACGTGTGGAGCATCGGCATCGAGAACTTCTCGCCGGCGGAAAACCAACGCCTGGCCAAGGGGTTGACGCAGGATGAAGTGCACAGCGGCGTGGCGCTGGCGCTCGATCTGCAGCGCGAGTTTCCCGCCGCGTTTCACATCGAGGAGTTCAGCTCGATCCTCTACACGCCCTGGACGACGCTGGAGGATCTGCGCCTGAACATCGCCGGCTACCGCCAGCACGGCCTGGATTCCCGGGCGTTCTTCTATGGCCAGCGCCAGTTGCAGATCCTGCCGGATCGGCCGATTGCCGCCCTGGCGCGCGCCGACGGGCTGCTGGCGCGGCAGTTCGACGACCTCCCCGGCGAGGCGGCGTGCCTCGTGATGTGGGGCCAACAGCAATTGCCCTGGCGTTTCAAGCATCCTCAGGTCGCGCTCGTCGCGGCGGTGGCGCGGCGGCTGGGTCCGGCGCAGAGCGTGCCGCCGGGCGACGCGGCGCTGCGCGCAGTGGCGGCGTGGCGGGCGTCGCTGCCGGCGCATAAGCAGGATCGGCTGGACATCCTCGAGGCGCTGGCGCAAGCGGCGGCCGACGCGCCAGAAGACCTCAGCCTGCAAGGCATTCTCGCGCGAGCCGGGCGGCTGTTGGGCGTTCGCGGGACGCTGCTCTGGCCCAAGCTGGCGGGCGCGCTGCCGCGGCTGGCGCCGGTCGCGGGGCTGCGCGTGCAGCGGGCGACGGCGCTGCAAGGCGGGCTCGAACTGGAAGTGTCCGGGCCGTCGCTGGATTTGCGCGTGCGGATTGCGCCCGCCCGGCCGCAGCAAGCCGCGCTGGCGTCGCACGCCGGACTCGCGCTGCACTTGCCTGGACATGAAGCGATTTCAGCCGGGCAGAAGCAGGCGCTGACGCAACTCCTGGCGGCGGTGGTGGCGACGGCGCGGCAGCTCAAGTAGCTACGCCGGCGTCTGCCCCAAGTAGCGCTCCAGCGAACCGGCAATCAGGCGCACGACACGGTCCTTGGCCTTGGTGTCGATGCGCACATCCGGCGGATACATCACGGCAAACGGCCCCGCGGTCACGTACGCGTTCTCGGTCGTCTTGCGGTCGGCCAGCAGCAGGCGCAGCGCCGTGCCATCGGCCATTTGCAGCGCCAGCAACATGCGGCCGTGGTGCGACACGTCGATGGCCGTGATGCGAAAACCCGCAGCCGGTGCGCTGCGTTGCAGAAGCTGGGCCCAAGCGCGCAGCCGCGGATCGATGCCCGCTTTGGCGCGCGTCACCGGTGGATCGTCGCGCACGGATTGCGGCACGCCTTCCTCGGGTTGCGCCACCGGCACATCGGCCACCGAGGATTGGCGGCCGTGGGCAAACCGAACACGCAAAAGCGCCTGCCAGAACGGGACTTGCAGCGCAAGCTTGTGCGACCAGACAAAGGCGCGTGCCGTCAGCGACACGTGCACCTTGCCGTCCTTCCACACGACCAATTCCTGGTCATCAAAGCGGACTTCGTCGCCCTGCGCCGCCAGCCGCAGCAACTCGCTGTTGCCATTGTGGATGCCCGGCCGGAACGCGATGACGTTGCCCTGTCCGTCCCACTCGGTGATCAGCTCCAGCACTTCGCTTTCGGCGTCGAGGCCAAACAGCCAGGGATGGCGCATGGCCTTTTCCATGTCGCCAATGTGGATATCGCCCATGTCGCGGTATTCTTGAACGATCTTGCGGCAGCGGTCCGCCGTGGCGGCGCAATCCAGCGTACAGGGGACGTAATCGAGGAAGCTCTGCGCCGCCGCATTCACCTCCCACGGCACCTCGCCCGGCGTCGCGAGGCGGTTGAACAGGTGCACGTACGTGTAGGTATCCAGCCAGCGCGCCGGCCGGGCCGCAAATGCCGCCGTGCAGCAGGCGGGATACCCCAGCAGGGATCCGCACTTCTGGATCAGCTCGCGCTGCTCCTCCTCGGCGCTGACGACCTCCAATTGGCGCGTCCACGCGATGGCCTGCTCCAGATCCGGCTCACTGTAACCGCCAAACCATTCGCGGCCTTGCGGCGTGTCGCGCGGCTTCCAGATCATGCGCTGCGGATCGGCACCCAGCGGCGGCAGCTGACCCGATGCCTCCGGACTCGCCTCGAAACGCAGCACTTTCTTCAAGCCCAGCTTGAGTTCCAGCAGCGACAGCGGCGGCACGGTGCGGCGCGTTTGCTGCGGCTTCTGCTCCGTTTGCGCAGGACCGGCCAGGCGGCGCACGGCTTGCTGCAGCAGCTCCAGCGCGGGCAGCGGCCGCGGGTTCGCCAGCGCCACATCCACCAGCACTTCCGCGAGCTTGGCGCGGTCACGCGTCACGTCGTGCCGCGCGTCGAGGTCGGCCAGCGCCTGCAGCAGCGCATCCGCCTCCTCGCGCTCCGGCTCCAGACGCAGGAACAGTTGGCTCAGCGGCTCCACGCGCGGGTCGGCGAAGCGCCAAGGGCTTTCATCCGCGTAGAAATTGCGGCGCGCGGTGTCCAGCCACGGATCGTCGTAGTGGTCGCACAACAGGCCGTCGCGCAAGGCCAATGCGTGCAGCGGCAGGGTCGGATAGAGGCGCAAACGCGACGTGAAACGCTTGCCGCACGAGTCGCCCAGCCCGGCGCGCGAGATGATGGCGAGGTTGGCCGCCAGGTCCTCGAGGCGCGTCCACGGCGTGAACAGCAGCAGGGACAGCCCGCCATGCTCGCGAAAGGAGAACGAAAGCGGGTGCGCGTTCTCCAGTTCCAGCAGCGTCGCCGCCGCGCCCAGGTTCTCGCGCCACGTGGTGCCCTTGTTGAGACGCTCCAGCTCGCGATCGACGAAACTCTCGATGCCGATGAGCGAAATGTGGATCTTGTGCGACGTGGGTTTGAGCGTCGTCAGCGCGCGGTCCAGCTTCTCGCGCGAGTGCAAGAGCACGTCCGCGCGGGCGTCCAGCAGCAAATCCAGAGGCGGCAGCTGCAGATCCAGCAGCAGCTCGGCGATCGACGCGATGTGGCGCACGGGCTGCAGGCCGGTCAGGCGCACGGACAGCCGCCCCGAAACGGGCGGCAGCGTGCGGGCCAGCGCCTCGAACTGGCGGCGCGCGAGGACGAGCGGCGAGGTCTCCCAGGCGCCGTGGCCATCCGGGCGCATGCAGAAGCTGCAACCGCGGCCGTACTTCGCGACGTCGATGCCGGAGAAGTACGGATTGTCGTCCAAGACCTTGTTGTAACTGCACTCTTCGCCGAACATCAGGAACGGCAGGACGGGTGCGGTGCGCGCGCCTTCGTTGGCGGCTTCGAAGCCGAAGTCGGGCGCGACGTGCTCCATCAGGCCCCAGGCGTGGCTGCCGGCGTCGATGTCGAGGCCGATGAAGTGCGCGAGGCTGCCGAGGTTGTCGCCGCCGAGCGGTGCGGTGCCAGCGGCAAGGCACTCGGCTTGGTCGCCATCGAGCACGGCGGCCGTGGCATCCCCCGTGGCGGCGCGCACTTGGGCGGCAAGGTCGGCGGCGGGG
>CAIXAA010000605.1 GCA_903917305.1 uncultured Myxococcales bacterium
GGCCACTGTTCTTCTCCAGCGAGGATCGCCTCGTCAAACACAGCGAAGAGGCAGCAGTTTTCGCCCTGCTCGACCGCATCAAGCCCGACCTCATCCACGCGCAAAGCGAAGTGCTGATGAGCCGGGCGGCGTGGCGCTACGCCCGCAGCCGAGGCATTCCGCTCGTCATGACGGCGCACACGCACTGGGAGCAATACATCAACAACTACCTGCCCTTTCCACCCGCTTTCGGCCGGGCGCTGGCGCGCACCATCATGCGCCGCGCCTTGGGCACCGCAGATGTGGTCGTCACGCCGTCCCAACACATGAAAGCAGTTCTACAAGGTTACGGCATTCAGCGCCCCATCGAGGTCATTCCGACGGGCTTCCAGGGCGGCGCGTTCCAGAATGTCAGCCGCGAGGAAGAGCACGCAAATTCCTTCTTGTTCCAGAAGCATTCGCAGCTGGTCGACCGCACCGTGCTGCTGACCGTTGGCCGCGTGGCGCAGGAGAAGAACTTGGATTTCCTGTTGAAAGTCGTGGCGCGGCTGGTGCCGCAGAATCCGAACCTGTGCTGGCTGGTGGTCGGCGATGGTCCGGCGCTGCCGGCGCTGCGGCGCGAAGTGGCGCGGCTGGGGCTGGAAAACCACGTTGCCATGCCGGGCTACATCGCGCGCGACCAGGTCAAGAAGGTGTTTGCCTTGGCGGACATCTTCGTCTTCGCCTCCAAGACCGAGACCCAAGGTCTGGCGACGGTCGAGGCGCTGAGCAGCGGCCTGCCCGTGGTGGCGCTCGATGAGATGGGCACGTGCGACGTGCTCGAGGGTGAGCTCGGCGGCTTTCTGGTGCGCGACGACGTTGGCGCATTTGCGCAGTGCGTGGAGCGACTTGCGACCGACGAGGTCCTGTACCGCCAGAAGGTGCGCGAAGGCCGTCAGGTCGCCAACCGCTGGTCGTCGCGGGCGCTGGCCAAGACCATGGAGCACCTGTACGAGCAGCTTGTCCCGCGCGATGCCAACGAATTCGAGGTGGCCGCCGAGTTCATTCGCTTCGGCACTTAGCCGTCTCAACGGGAATCCATGAACAACAATGGCTTGCACACGCGCGTGCTCGTGGCCTACGCGCGCCTCGTGGTGAAGCGCCCGGCCGCGATGCTGGCCGGGCTCCTGCTGCTGGCGCTGCTGTCGACCTGGGCCACGACGCGGCTGACCATCAACTCGAACCAGCTCGACCTCATTCGGCAGGATCTGCCGGAAGTCAAAGACTTGAAGCGTGTCATCGACATGGTCGGCGGCGCCGGCTACCTCGTGGTCGCGCTGCGCTCGGGAGATCCGAAGGCGCTGCGCGGTGTTGCCGATGACCTCAACGCCCGCCTCGTGCCGGACAAAATGAACGTGCGCTTTGTCAGCTACCGCCTGCCGCTCGACTTCATGCGCCGCAACATTGGCCTGTTCATCCAGACTTCCGATCTGGCGGAGGCGCGCAAGCGGATAACGCTCTACCTCCGCGACCAGATCCGCCGCGCCAGCCCGTTCTATGTCGAGTTGCGCCCAACGCCGCCGGTGAAGCTCGCCATGGACGACCTGGTCGCCAAGTACTCGCATGTCGGCAAGAAGAGCCTGCGCGACGACTACGACGTCTCGGACGACGGCAAGATGCTGCTGCTGCTCGTCAAGCCGATGTGGGATTCGAGCGACCTTGGCGCGACCAGGCGCTACCTCGGCGAACTGCGCACGACGTTTGCGAACTACTCGGCCGGCAACGGACGCGGCGTGGTCCTGCGCGAAAGCACGGCACGGCGCACACCGCCCACCGGCGTCGTGACCTTCGGCCTGACCGGCGCCTACAAGCTGATGCTCGACGACTCGTTCGCCATCGCGGACTCGCTCGGCCCGGTGTCGCTCCTCGCATTCCTCGCCATCCTATTGATCACCATCGCCTTTTTCCGCCGCGTGGCCCCGACCGCCATCGTCATCTCCGGCATGGTCGTCGGCACCGTGATCTCCATGGGTTTCGCTTGGCTCGTCTTTCGCCAGCTCAACATGGTCACCAGCATCCTCGGCGGAATCCTCATGGGTTTCGGGGTCGACTACGGCATCCAGTTTATCTACCGGGCGCGCATCGAGCTTGGCGCCGGCAAGCCGTACCAGACCGCGCTGCAGGACGCACTGGTGCAGGCCGGCCGACCCGCCAGCGTCGCAGCGATCGTCACGGCCGGCACGTTCTTCATGCTGCTCATCTCTGATTTTCGTGGCTTTTCGGAGTTCGGCCTGCTCGCCGGCTGCGGAACGCTGATCATCGCCGCCA
>CAIXAA010000606.1 GCA_903917305.1 uncultured Myxococcales bacterium
CCACGTCGCGCCTGAAGAGGTGTTGAGCAGCGCGTTGAGGATCGGCCAGTCGGCGACAGCATCGGAGCCATCGAGCATTTTCTCGGTTTCGCGGTAGGGGCTGGCGACGGAGCCGGTGTCGAGGTGGTCGCGGCCGATGGCGACGGGGGCGGAGAGCTCGCCCTTGCGGACGAGTTCGTTGATGGCGAGGCCCATTTGGGCGCGTTCGCCGTAGCCGAGCCAGCAGATGCGCGCGGGCAAGCCCTGGAAGGCGATGCGCGGCGCACCTTCGCGCAACCATTGCTGAACGCCGGCGTTGTCGGGGAATTCCGACAAGAGCGCGCGGTCGGTCACGGCGATGTCTTCGGGGTCGCCGGACAGGGCCACCCAGCGGAACGGCCCTTCGCCGCGGCAGAAACGCGGGCGGATGTAGGCGGGCACGAAGCCGGGGAAGGAGAAGGCAGTGGCGTGATCGAGGCCGCCCTGCACGGCCTCTGCGCGCAAGTTGTTGCCGTAATCAAAGACGTGCACGCCCTGCGTCGCCAGGGCGGCCATGCGCGCGACGTGTTCGGCCATGTCGCTGCGCACGCTGGCCACCCAGGCGATGGGATCCTGCTGGCGCAAGACCGCGGCTTCGGCGAGCGTGACGCCCGTGACGTGGTAGCCCACCAGTGGATCGTGCGCTGATGTCTGATCCGTCAGCAGATCTGGCAGGATTTCGCGCGCCTCCATGCGGCGCAGCAGCTCCAGCGCCGTGCAGCACACGGCGATCGAGCGCGATTCCCCTGCCGCCTTGCAGGCCAGCGCGCGGTCGATGCCTGCGTCGATATCCGTAGCCAGTTCATCGACATACTTCGTCTGCAGGCGCCGCTCGATGCGCGTCGGATCGACTTCCGCGGCCAGCAGCACGCCGCCCGCCAGCGCACACGCCAGCGGCTGCGCACCGCCCATGCCGCCCAGGCCCGCGGTCACGCACAGGCGCCCGCGCAGCGGCTGTTTCGCATCAAAACCAGGAACTTCGGCGTAGTGCTGCCGACCCGCTTCGGCGAACGTCTCGTAGGTGCCCTGCACGATGCCTTGCGTGCCGATGTAGATCCAGGAGCCGGCCGTCATCTGGCCGAACATCATGAGACCCTTGGCTTCCAGCTCGCGAAAGTGCGTCCACGTCGCCCACTTGGGCACGAGGTTGGAGTTGGCGATGAGCACCCGCGGCGCATCCGGATGCGACTTGAGGATGCCGACCGGCTTGCCGGACTGGACCAGCAGCGTCTCGTCGTCCTCCAGGTCCTGCAGGGAACGCGTGATGGCGTCAAAGCAATCCCAGTTGCGCGCCGCCTTGCCGATACCGCCGTAGACCACGAGGTCCTCCCAGCGCTCGGCGATGTCGGGGTCGAGGTTGTTGTGCAGCATGCGGAGGGCGGCTTCCTGCACCCAGCCTTTGCAGGAGAGCGTGGTGCCGCGCGCGGCTCGGGGGGGCTGTCTGGACATCGCGAACCTCCAACGGCTGGCCGTTGTCGCAGATGCGAGGCGGGGCTGGCAAGCGCGTCACGGCCGCCGCAACCGCAGCGCGTTGACGACGACGGTCAGCGAGCTCAGGCCCATCGCCGCACCGGCAAGCATCGGACCACCAAAGCGATCCAGGGCGCCAAACGCCGCGAGCGGCACCAGCACGAGGTTGTAGCCGAACGCCCACGCGAGGTTCTGCCGGATCACGCTGCGGGTGCGCACGGCGAGGCGGCGGGCGAGCATCAGCGGCTCCAACCCTTCGCGCAGCAGGTTGAGGGGCGCGGCGACCTGAGCGGCCGCCAGCCCCGGCAGGCTGATGCCCGCGTCCGCCTGCGCCAGGGCCAGCGCGTCATTGACGCCATCGCCGACGAACGCCACGACCGCACCCTTGGCTTGCAGCGCCTGGATCTGCGCACGCTTGCCTTCGGGCGTGCAGGCGCCGTGCGCGTCCGCGATGCCGACTTCGCGGCCCAGATCCAGGGCCGCCTGCGCGCGGTCGCCGCTCAGCAAGTGCAGGCGCAGACCTTGCTTTTGCAGCCGCACCACCGCCGACTTCGCCTCGGGCCGCAGCGTATCGGCCAGCACCAGCGTGCCGAGCAGCGTGTCGCCTTGCGCCAGACCCACCGCCACCGCGTGGTCGGGAACGTCGTGCAGCGGCATGCCGAGGAAGGCGGCATTGCCGAGCTTGAGCTCGCGGCCGTCAATGCGACCTTGCACCCCCAGACCGACAAGGCTGCGAAAGTCTTGGACTACAGGCAGGATCTGGCCTTTGGCGGCCGCCAGGATGCCGCGCGCCACCGGATGCTCC
>CAIXAA010000607.1 GCA_903917305.1 uncultured Myxococcales bacterium
ACAACGATTCTCCAGACGCCGGCCTTCTTGAAGCTCGACCTGATGTGCCGCGGCCTGGTGGCCGAGGAAGGTGCGAGCGCGCCGCAGATCCGCCGCACGCGCGCTGGGCTTGGCAGCGGGCTGGAGCTGGGCCTGCCGCAGGGCGTGCGCGTCAATGCGCCGGTGGTGGAGCCGTTTGCCGCGGCCAGCCCGTACCGGCTGCGCCGCACTGCCACGGGGCACGCGATCGTCTCGCTGGAACTGCCCGATCGCGCTGGCATGCCGGTCGACGTGGCCCCCGTGCCGGCCTTCGCCGAGCTGCTGACCACGACGGGCCGACCCATGGGGCGCATCGCCGTGCTGCAGGGCACCGTGCTCTCCGTCTACGTCGGGCCGGTCTGCGGCTACTGGACCGGCGGCGAGCACCTGCAGTGCCACTTCTGCGCCACCGGCCTGAACGTCGGCACCAGCGAGGAGGCGGACAAGGCCGACGACGAGATCGTCGAGGTCGCCATCGCCGCGCGCCGCCTGTGCGGCGTCACCTTCATCCACCTCAACATGGGCTACGGCCAGCGCCGCGAAACCTCGCGCATCCACGACCTTGTCCGCAAGCTGCGCGCCCGCAGCGGCCTGCTCATCGGCGTGCAGTGCCCGCCGCAGGACGACGTGTCGGCCTACGAGACGCTGCACAAGCTGGGCGTCGATCACCTGTCCTTCTGCGTGGAGTTCGGCGATCCGCAGTGGTTCGCGCGCCTGTGTCCCGGCAAGGACGCGACCATCGGCCACAATGCCTACTTCGACGCGATGGCTTGGTGCGCCAAGCGTTTTCGTCCCGGCGCCATCTCCGGCGAGATCATCGCGGGCGTCGAGCCCGTGGCCGCGACCTTGGCCGCCATCGACCGCATCACGGCGCTCGGCGCGTTCCCGACCGTCTGCGTCTTCCGGCCCCTGGCGGGCACGCCCATGCGCGACGAACCACCGCCGGAGTTTGCCGAGATGTTCCCCGTATTTCGCCACTTGTACCAGCAGCTCGTGGCGCGGCGCGTCCCGGTTGGCCTGGCGCCGAACATCCACGTGAGCATCATCGTGACGCCGGCCGAGGCGCGCGCCTTCGCGCAGCCGCGGGGCTTCTCGCCAGCCTGGACGGCCTACCACACGCTGCTGGCGGGCCAGCGCGTGGCCGGCGGGCTGTACTACCGCTTGCGCAGCCGCCAGCAAGGGTGAGCGCTGCCGCTACCCGGCGGGCGCCTCGGCACCGGCGTCCGGCTCCTGCGCCGGCGAGCGCAGCCCCAGGTAGAGCGCGGTCAGCATGTAGGCGACGGTCAGCACCTTGCGCGGCGAGAAGTGCAGCGCCTGCGCCGCGAGATCCGCGACGGACCAGACCGCCACCAGCACGACCGCGATGGCCGCGTGGCGCCAGGGATTGGGCGAGAACACCTTGCGGGTCAGCGCCATCCAGATGCCTGCGATCATGAAGACCGTGGCCGACCAGCCCTCGAAGCCGTCCCATGGCAGGTCGAACGGCAGGCCGGGCACGTAGAAGATCTTCGGCTGCTGCCAGATCCACAGGTGCAGGCGCATGCCCGTCACTTCCACCGTGTAGGCGATGGTGGTGGCGACCAGCGCCGCGAGCGACAGCGTCATGAAGCGGTTGGTGCCCGGCAGGTTGCGCTGTTGGATGAGGCGGGCGATGCCCCAGGACACGAGCGTGGTGAACATCCAGCCACCGACCACGACCAGGTGCACGCCGGCGAAGCGCAGCGCGCCATTGGAGCGGAAGGGCAGTGGGACGTTGCAGAATGCACAGAGGAATTGCACGAGCCGCTCGCGCGCGACGCTCACCCCGAAGAGGTAGGCGAACAGCAGCAGGGCGACGCGCAGGCCGCTCAGGCGCCAGGCGTAGCGAAAGAGCAGGAGCAGTGCGACCAGGGCGCCAACCTGAAAGAACAGCATTTCCGGTTTCATGCAAACACGCGCTTGCGCCAGGCCCACGTCACGGCGGACAGCGCCACACCGGGGTAGGCCAGGACGATCATGTCCGCGTTGCCCAGGACGATCGCCAGCAGCACGAACGCCGCGTACCAACCCAGCAGCATCCTTGACGACAGCGGCCTGAGGCCCGCGTGCAGCAGCAGCAGGACCGGCGCGCTCGCGATGATCAGCTTGGGGCTGTGCAGCACGACGATGTCCAGCACGGCGAGCACGAAGACCATGATGCCCAGCGCGGCGATGACTTCCCAATGGGCGCGCAGGATGGCGCGCAGGTCGGGCGATGGAATCGGAGAGGCGATCTCGGAATGCACGCGGCTCCCGGAGGGCGCATCAGCACCCGGCAGGTTCACCATCGTGCATCGGGGGGAGGAAGGAAACGG
>CAIXAA010000608.1 GCA_903917305.1 uncultured Myxococcales bacterium
AAAAGGTGCACGTCAGCCACGAGGTGCTCAGCTACCTGCACGCGCTGGCCCAGGCGACGCGGCAGGATCGCTCGCTGGAGCTTGGCCTGTCGACCCGCGCATCCATTGGCTTTTTTCGCGCCGTGCAAGCCCGCGCCTTGGTGGCGGGGCGCGATTTCGCTACACCGGACGATGTGCAGCGCATGTTCCTGCCGATCGCCTGCCACCGCGTGATTGCAGCGGGAACGGCGATCGGCACCGCGGAGCGCATCGCGGTCGAGTCCGTGCTGCACCGCATCCTGGAGTCGGTGCCACCACCGGCCTGACAACCGAAGTCAAAGAGGTTTTCCGTGGAAGAGATGGTTCGCAAGATCCTCGTTGAGTTGGGCGAGGATCCGCAGCGTGAGGGCCTGAACAAAACGCCGCACCGCGTGGCGACGGCGCTGCGCGCGCTGACCTCCGGCTACCGCGAGAACGCAGAAGAGATCATCAAATCTGCGCTGTTCACGGTCGACAACCAGGAGATCGTGCTGGTGCGCGACATCGACTTCTCCAGCCTGTGCGAGCACCACATGTTGCCGTTCATGGGCCGCGCGCATGTGGCGTACCTGCCGAAAGGCCAGGTGGTCGGCCTGTCGAAACTAGCGAGAATCGTGGACGTCTTCGCGCGGCGGTTGCAGGTTCAGGAGCGCATGACCACGCAGATCGCCGAGGCCCTGCAGCACGCGCTGGCGCCGGCGGGCGTGGCGGTCGTCATCGAGGCGACGCACATGTGCATGGTGATGCGCGGCGTGCAAAAGCCCAACGCGGTGACGGTCACGAGCACGATGTTGGGAGCGTTCCGCAACAATCCCGCGACGCGCGCCGAGTTGATGCAGCTGATTACCGCGCGGCGCTAGCCGGCAGGGCGCAGCCCGTCGCCGCCGTGGCGGCTCACGAATGCACCGCGGTCGGGACTTCGAACATCGCCGACATCGCGCGCAGGCGCCGGCCCAGCCGGTCCGCCTCGCCGAGCGCGGCCGCGTCGCGGTAGATGGCTTCGGCCTCTTCGAGCAGGGCGCGCGACGGCCGATCCGACGTCAGGACGCCGGCTTCCAAGAGATCAGCCAACACGACCATGCACTCGGCGCGCTCCACCGTCGGCACGTCCGGCGTGACGAGGCCAAAGGCCTGCTCCATGGTCGTGTGCGCCGGCCGCGTGTCGCCCGCAGCCGCTGACGCGCGGGCCATGAGCAGCAACGCCTTGATGCGCAAAGCATTATTGTTCGCCAACTCCGCCTGGCGCGAGGCTTCCTCGGCAAAGGCCTGGGCGCGCGTGTAGATCCCGTGCGCCATCTGGATTTCTCCGCGTTGCCGCAGGGCGTCCGACAGACCGGCAAGATCGGGCAAAGCCGCGAAAGCACGGCAGGATTTCGCCAGCGCGGCGTCGGCTTCGTCCATCGCGCCGCGCGCTTGGAGCACCGCGGCCAGCAGCACCGACACTTCCGCCGCGAGCCGCTGCCTATCGACGCGGCCCAGGGCGTTGAGCGCCTCGCCGAGCTGGGCCTCGGCGTCGTCCAGCTCCCCGATGTCGCGCAGCGCCAGCGCAAGCGCCCGCAATGCCTCGACTTCCATGATGAGGTTTCGCGCGTCGCGCGCCGACGCCAGCGCCATGCGCGCGTGGGCCACGGCCTTCTCGCCGTCGCCCAGCTCGCGGTAGGCATCCGAAATGTACATCGCCAGTTCCGCGGACAGGGCCGGCTTGGGCACGATCGGCAGGCAGGCGGCCGCCGCGGACCACGCCTGCAGCGCCGCGCTCGCATTGCCTGCGGCCTTCAAGCAGCGCCCCAGCGCCATGCGCACGTACGGAAGTTGCTGCGTGGCCGCCGGAATCTGCGAACGGGACAACGCCGCGATCTGCGACTCCAGCGGCGCCACGGCACCAGCGCCGCGGCCGCACTGCGCCTCCGCCGTCGCCCACGCAGCCAGCAGCGGCACGCCCAGGCGGTACCAATCATCTTCGCGAAGGCCAGGCAGGTGGCGCAGTTCCTCGATCGCTTCGCGCACGCAGTCGCTGGCCAGTTCCTGGTCGCCGCGCTCCGCCAGGCACTGCGCCAGGCCGAGCGTCACTTCGGCCAGGCCCATCGCGCCGTCCGCGACGTGGCCGGTCTCCCGCAACCCGGCACAATGCTTGCGCGCGACCTCGAACTGCGTGATCGCTTCGGGGGAGGCGCCGAGGGAGCGCATCAGCTCCGCCGCCTGCCGCGCATGCGCAGCCGCCAGCACGAGATCGCCGCTCAGCGCCTGGATGTGCGCGATGCGCCCGACCCACTGCTGCGGCCGGATGATGGACTGCGCGCTGAGCCAGTTCAGCGCACGCTCCAGATCGATAGGCTCGGTCGCCGCCTGCTCGATGAGGGCGTCCGACAAATCGCCTAGCATGTACTCGACTTGCGTCGACAGTCGGCTCACTGGCATGAGCCGCAGCGCACCTGCGCCGACGAGGCGCGCGATGTGCCCCGCCACGGGCGTCCCAACGGCGGATTCGAGCAGATCCGGCCAGACCGGCGTGCCGAGCCGGATCGCGGCCGAGAGCACGCGGCGCGCGCTGCCATCGAGCAGGCGTTCCGGTGTCGGTCCGGAACGCGCCGGCACCCGCGCCGTCGAACCCGGCGGAATCAGGCCGGCAAGACCGGAGGGCTCCTCATCGTCGCGGCTCACCCAGCCACCGACGACCACGACGGCGGCGGTGCCCAGCTGCCGCACGAGGCGGCGCAGGAAGGCGTTTTCCGACTCGGTGAAGTGGTCGGCGCGCTCGAGGATCAGCACCA
>CAIXAA010000609.1 GCA_903917305.1 uncultured Myxococcales bacterium
ACGCTCCCCGCGCCGGTCGCCAAGTGGCCAGGCTTCTTGCTGCTTCTCTTCGGCGGCATCGCCCACGGCCTGTTCGGCAGCGGCGGCCCCATGGTCGTCTACGTCACCAGCCGCGATGTGCCCGACAAGTCGCGCTTTCGCGGCACGCTCGCCGTCCTGTGGCTCATCCTCAACGGTGTCCTCATCGGCAACTATGCGTATCTCGGGCTTTTCAGCCAGAAGACCGCGACGCTCAGCCTCGCCATGCTGCCCGTCCTGCTCCTGGCCGCGCCGCTCGGCGACCGAATCCATGGCAAGGTCCACCCCGGACCGTTCCGCATCGGCGTCTACGTCCTCCTCCTCCTGTCCGGCGTCGCCCTCGCAGCGCGCAGCTTCGGAGCCCCATGAACTACGCCACCCGCTACCAGAACCTCAATGAC
The DNA here is from genome assembly GCA_903917305.1 of uncultured Myxococcales bacterium. Lineage (GTDB taxonomy): Bacteria > Myxococcota_A > UBA9042 > UBA9042 > UBA9042 > CAIXAA01. The sequence goes on from CAIXAA010000609.1 coordinate 420, forward strand.
CTCGCGCGCTTGCCGTGGTTCGCCGTCAAGGATGGCCGCCTCGCGCTGAGCGATCCGGCGCTCGGCGGCACCATCGACGTGCACACCCACCTCGCGCTGTCGTACTTGAAGCCGCTGAACGTGGACCTGCAGCCGACCACGCACCAGGCGCTCTACTACCTGGCGGCGGACGTGCCGCTGGATCTTGACGTGTATGTCAACAAGAACATTCCGAAAGATGGCCTGGAGCGCATGAACCAGGACCTCATCTGGGGCAGCCTCAAGCCGGGCGGCATGCGCGCCACGCACACCATCGGCAACATCCGGCGCGACATGGATCTGCTGGGCATCGAGAGCTCCGTGCTGCTGCCGATCGACTGGCCGGCGGGTTCCAAAAACTCCGAGACGTGGCTGGAAGCGACGCACAACCACCCGCCGCTGCTGTGCTTTGGCTCCGTGCATCCGTTCGACCCGCACCTGGAGGCGCGCCTGGACGCGCAGGTCGCGCTGGGCGCGCGTGGCATCAAGGTGCACCCGAATGTGCAGTTGATCCGCCCGGATTGGTCGCGCGCGCTGCGCCTCTACCGCGCCTGCGCGGAGCGCAAGTTGCCGGTCCTGTTCCATTGCGGCCCCGTCGAGATCGAACCGCCGCTCGGCCGCTATCTCTCGCAGGTGCGCTTTGTCGCCAAGGCGATCGAGCAGTGCCCGCAAACGACCTTCGTGCTTGGGCATTCCGGCGCGCTGCAGTTCGAGGAAGGGCTGGCGCTGGCGCAGCGCCACCCGAACGTGTGGCTGGAGACGTCGAGCCAGTCCCTGACCAACGTGCGCCGCATCCTCGCGGAGGCGCCGCAGGATCGCATCCTGTTCGGCAGCGACTGGCCGTTCTACAACCAAGCGATTCCGCTGGCGAAGATCCTGATCGCCGCCGAGAACGACGCGCCGCTGCGCCGCAAGGTGCTGCGCGAGAATGCCGTGCGGCTGTTGGGATTGCCGGGCTAGACCGCGCGGCGGCGGCGCAGGAGCAGGAGCATGGGCACCGCCAGCCACCACCACGGTGCGTTGCGTGAAGCCGGCCGCGCATTGCAGCCGCTGGACTTCACCGGCCCATCATCATATGGGCGGTGAGCATCGGTACTTCCGCCCGCATCCTGAACCGCAGCGTCGGCGGTCGACCCGCCATCGGCGACCGGCGGCACTTCGCTCGGCGGCAGCTTGCCATCCGTCCAACCCGGTTTCGGCGAACAATTCGGCGGTTGCGTCCACGTTCCCAGCGCAGTCACGGCCGGCGCGCTCGCCATCGGCGTCCAAACCTTGCCGGGCTTGAGCGCCGTGCCCGCCGGAATGCTCGGCTGCCCGGGCTTGGCGCCGGCAATCGTCGCGTCCAGCACCGGGATGTCCGAAGACGCGATGAACACGGGCGATCCCGTCTCTTCCTGCACCGTGATCGCCAGCGCGGTCGGCGCCTTCTGGAACAGCGGATCGATGATGCTCTTCTCGTTCACCACCCAGGAGCCCATGCCCGCCAGGCTCAGGCGCGTCTGCAAGTGCCCGTTCAGCCAGCCATCTGCGCACACCTGGTTGTGGTGCACGCTCATCCCGGGCGCCACGACCGGCAGCGTCGCGTGAAAGGCAAAGACCGGATCGCGGTCCATCTCCTCGGGCGAGATGCGCAGCACCATGCGCGTCGCGCGGTTGCTTTTGCCAATCAAACCGGCCACATGGAACAGCGGATCGATGATCGACGTCTGCACTGCCTTGGACGCCGTGCTGCCGTCGAACGGCTGCGCCTGCACCGCGGTGCGCGACAGCGTGATCGTGGCGGAAATGCACTGATCCTGGCCGCCTTGCGCCCAGAACTTGCCGCAAGCCTTGAGGTTCGTCAGCGCTTGCTCGGCCGTGACGTTCATGAACAGGCCCGAAGCGCCGACCTGCGCCTGCAGCGCCGCCACCGTCTCGCTGTCGAGGGGCAGCGCGGAAGTCGCAAGGAAGTTCGCGAGATCCAGCAGCGTCTTGCCCGCGCTCAGCGCCGACAGGTCCAGGTCCTGCAGCGGCGAGATCTTGGCCAGCGAAGCTCCCGGCACCGACGCCTCCGTCACGAACGCATGGCCGCCCGCTTCGTCGATCGCCGCCG
>CAIXAA010000610.1 GCA_903917305.1 uncultured Myxococcales bacterium
CCGTCCGGATCAAGGGTGTCGCAGCGCTGTCCCAGCTGGGCGCCTGCGATGTTGCTGCACACGTTCGCGCCGTTCACCTCGCAGGCGTTGCGCACGTGCAGTACTGCGGGGAAGGCCACGTCGCCGTTGAAGTCATAGAACGTGTCCACCGGTTGTTGGGTTGGGTCCGGCACGAGCAGCAGCAGCGCGTGCTCCGCCGTGAGGTCGGAGCCGCCAGCGATCTCCAGCGTCACCGTGTCGGTCACTTCCAGCGCAGCCGTCACCGGCGTGGCCGGGATTGCCGGGCTCACCCGCGCCGGACCGTTCAAGTGGAACACCATGCGCTGCAAGTGCATCGGGCCCGCTGCGCCAGCCAGATACGGCTGCAGCAAAGTCGACATGTCCAGCGTCAGATCCTTGGCGAGCAACTTCGCGACGACCTCCATCGACATCCCCGTTCCGAACGGGATGTGCACGACGTCGTCGACCTGGCTGCCCGGGCCGAACTCCAGATCGCAGGCGGTCGTGAACAGCGTGAGGTCATGCACAGGCGGCACGACCGCGGACGGATTCGCTGGGGCGACCACCGGCATCTGGCAGAGCACGCCCGGCGTCGCGCACAGATCGACGACCGGCACCACGGACGGCAAGACCAGATCGCCCGTGCCCGTGGCGGTCGCCTCGGCAAACAGCGGCGCCGCCGCCTTGAGGATGGCCACGCCGCGTGTCGCCGGCGAACTCTGCGGCGCGAACTTCAGTGCAAACGTCAGGCTGTCGCTGCTTTGCGTCGCGCCATCGCAGAAGGCGACCGGGGCCGCCGTCGGCGCCAGCATGGGCCGCTGCACCAGGTGAAACAGCAGCTGGTCGACGGTGGTGACAGGCGCCATGCCCGGCAAGGCCGGCAGCATCCAGGTCTGCAGGTCGGGCAGGTAGAGGCCATGCTGCAGCGCGCGCACGATGTCGAGCGGCGCGGCCGGTGGGCAGAACGTCAGGCTGCTGCCGCCCAGAAAGCGCAGTTCCATCCAGGCGATGTCGAGCGGCAAGGCCGTCGCGGGCTGGCTGAGGGGCGTGGCCGCGGGCGCGGCGGCGAGGAGTTGGCTGCAGGTCGCGAGGCCGGGCGTTTGTTGTTTGAAGCAGGCGTTGGGCGGGCTGCCGCCGTTGCCGGCGCCGCCGGCCGAGCCGGAACCCGAGCCGGAACCGGAACCGGAGCCGGAGCCGGTGCCGGAACCCGAACCCGAACCGGAGCCGGAACCGGAACCCGAACCGGAACCCGAGCCGGAGCCGGAGCCGGACCCGCCGCCCGCGTACGGCGTGCTGCACGTCCCGACGGTCACCGGAATGCTGCCCATGAAGTACGGCGCATCCCCGGCCGCCTGATCGCACGAGAAGAACGTCTGCGCCGGGAACGGACCCGGTCCCACTCCCGCTGCCGGCATGACCGCGCATTGCTGGCCAAGCACGCTCACGTCCACGTGCGGCGTGAGCTGCAGCTCGATGGTCCGGCCATCATCGGTGGCGTTGCTGCACGGATGCACCTGCGGGACAAACGTCATGCCCGTCATGAGCGGGGGCGGCCAACGCATGTGCAGCGATAGGCCTGTCAGTTCGCTGCTGTGCGACGGCGACGCCAGGCTGGCGAGATCGCC
>CAIXAA010000611.1 GCA_903917305.1 uncultured Myxococcales bacterium
CGCCGCGCGTTCCGGTGCCGCAGCTGCGGATCATCGCCCACCCGAGCAACCCCGCGACCAGCATCGACCGCAAGTTCCTCGCCGCCGCCTTCCTCAAGAAGGCGACGCTCTGGCCGGATGACCGCGTCATCCGCCCCGTCGACGCGGCGGCACAGGCGCCCGTGCGTCGCGCCTTCTCGGACGTCGTGCTGCAGCGCTCGGTCGATTCGGTCAAGAGCTACTGGCAGCAGGTCATCTTCGCGGGGCACGGCGTGCCGCCTCCGGAGCTGGCCACCGATGCCGAGATCGTCGGCTACGTCCTGCGCAACCCTGGAGGGATCGGCTACGTCTCCGCCGCGGCGGACATCGACGGCGCCAAGGTCCTGCAGGTGAGGTGAAGCGGATGCACGGGTCGTTGCGCACCAAGCTGATGGCCATCGGGGCGAGCGCCGCTTTCGCGCTGCTCGCCATCGTCGTGGCCAGCGTGCTGTCGGCGAACGTGTCGGACGCGCAGGTGTCCCTGATCCAGGAGCGTCTGCTGCCCAAGGTGGGCCTGCGGCCGCTGATTGAAGCCCAGTTCGAGCGTCTGCGCCGCGGCTTCCAGGATGCCGTGGCCGCCAAGGATCCGGACCTGCTCGACGGCACCCGCGGCATGGCCGATGCCATCGGCGCGCAGTTGGCCGCGGCGCGCGATGCCGTGGATCCGGCGGATGCGAGGGCTGCGGAGCGGGCGGTCGAGGACTACTACGCCATGGCGCGCAACATCTCGCTGCGGTTGATTGCTGGGGAAACCGGCGAAGCCATCGTGCACGACATGGCCACGATGCAGCAAAGGCAGATGACCGCCGAACAGAAGCTCGCCAAGGCGACTGCCTTCGACCGGCATGAAATCAGCAGCGCCTTTGAAGCGGTGTCGCGCGCTCGGCGATGGGCGATGAAGGTTCGGCTGCTGGTGAGTGGGGGGTGCCTGCTGCTGGTCATCGTCCTGTCCACGTCGATCGGCCGCAGCGTCCTGCGCAGCGTGCGTGACGTGACGGCGGGGCTGCAGCGCTTTGGCGCGGGCGACTTCGCGACGCCGATTCCCATCACGAGCCAGGACGAGTTGGGCGAAGTCGCGCGGCAGGCCAACCGGATGGCCGAGAGCCTGGACCGTCTGGGCGCGGAACGCGAGCGCCACAGCGCCGAGCTGGAACAGAAGAACGCCGCGCTGAACGAAGTTCGTATGCACCTGGAGCACCAGGCCGAGGAACTGACCACCGCGAGTGCCTACAAGTCCCAGTTTCTCGCGAACATGTCGCACGAGCTGCGTACGCCGCTCAACGCGATCCTCGGGTTTGCGGACCTCCTCGAGTCCGGCGAAGTGTCGCCGGATTCCCCGCAATACATGGAGTTTCTTGCGGACATCCGCATCAGCGGCCAGCACCTGCTCCAACTCATCAGCGATATCCTGGACTTGACCAAGGTGGAGGCGGGGCGCCTCGACTTCCACCCGGAGCCGATCCGGCCCGAGCTGCTGCTCAGCGGCGTCATCTCCGTGCTGAAGGCGAACGCCACCACCAAGGGGCTGGTCGTGGAATCCTCTGTGGATCCAGGACTTGGCGAGCTGGTGCTGGACCCGGCGCGCATCAAGCAGGTGCTCTACAACTACCTGTCCAATGCCATCAAGTTCACCCCTCCAGGCGGCCGGATCTGGGTGCGCGCGCTGCCGGAGGGCGCGGACCGGGTTCGCTTCGACGTGGAGGACACGGGCATCGGCATCGCCGAGAAGGACATCAGTCGCCTGTTCGTGGAGTTCCAGCAGCTGGACTCGACCGCGGCGCGGCACGTCGCCGGTACGGGGCTGGGCCTGGCGCTGACGCGGCGGCTCGTCGAGGCGCAGTCGGGGACGGTGGGCGTGCGAAGCGAGTTGGGCAAGGGCAGCACATTCTTCGCGATCCTGCCGCGCCGGTCGCCCGTCGGGACCGCAGCGGAGCACACGCCGCCCCTCTTGCCGGTGCTGGCGGCGCCGGATGCGCCGATGATCCTGGTCATCGAGGACGACAGCCACGACCAGGAGCAACTCATCCACGCGCTGGCCGGGGCGGGCTATGGGGTCGAGGTGGCGGGGACCGGGGCACGCGCCATCGAGCTGTGCAGCAAGCGCAAGTTTGCCGGCATCACGTTGGACCTGCTGCTGCCGGACATCGGCGGCATCGAGGTGCTGCAGAAGATTCGCAAGCAGGGCCTGAACCGCGACGTGCCGGTGGTGGTCATCACGCTCGTGGCTGAACGCGGTGCGATTGCAGGCTTTGCTGTCCAAGACTTCCTGCACAAGCCCGTGCACGCGCAGACGCTGCGCGAGTCGCTGGAGCGCGC
>CAIXAA010000612.1 GCA_903917305.1 uncultured Myxococcales bacterium
CGCCGCACCGAACAGGCGATCCTGGAGGCGGGCTTCACCATCGAGTGGGCCCAACGGCAGAGCATGCGCAAGGCGATGGCGGTGGTGCGGCCCACGGTGCGCGGCGTGGCGCGCCGGCCGGAGTGAGCAACCCACGCGCGAGGAGGCCCCTGGGCAGCGGCGTGGCGCCACTTCGCTGCTGGCACTAGGATGGCGCCATGCACATCGTCGACGCCACGCACGGGTACGAGGGCTGGCTGGCCGCCGCGCTGGGCGCGCCCCTCGATGCCCAGGATCTCGACTACAAGCACCGGCTCCTGGCCGATCCGGTCGACCCGTTCCCGTTCTTTCGCGGCACCTATTATCGCTGGGCCCAACACTGGTTGGCGGGCGCTGGACCGCTGGCCGAAGCGCCGCGCGTCTTGGCGGTCGGCGATCTGCACGTCGAGAACTTCGGCACCTGGCGCGACCCAGACGGCCGCTTGTGCTGGGGAGTCAACGACTTCGACGAAGCAGACGAGCTGCCCTACACCAACGACCTCGTGCGGCTGGCGGCCAGCGTGCGCTTCGCCCGGCGCACCGAAGCGCTCGATCTCAAGTTCCGCGATGCCTGCAAAGCCATCCTGGACGGCTATGCGCGCTGCATGGCGGCCGGTGGCGAGCCGTTCGTCCTGGAAGAGTGCCATCCGCACCTGCGGGCCATGGCGATGGCGGCGGACCGCGACCCGCTGGCGTTCTGGCAGAAGATGAACAAGCTGCTGCGGCGCCCGGAGGCGGACCCGCCGCTCGCCGCCCGGCTGGCGCTGGACGAAGTCATGCCGGCGCGCGGCCTTGCCATCGCCTACCGGGCGCGGCCGCGGGCGGGTGTCGGCAGCCTTGGCCGGGCGCGCTTCGTGGCCCTGGCGCAGTGGGCCGGCGGTTCGGTCTGCCGCGAAGCGAAGGCAGCCGCGCCGCCAGCAACTGCTTGGGCAGCAGGGACTTCTGCCCCCAACCAGGCTGCCGCCGCGGCGGGTCGCGCGATCCGCGCTGCCGACCCGTTCTACCGCCCAGGCGCTGGCTGGGTTGCGCGCCGACTTGCGCCGCGATCCTCGCGCATCGAGCTGGGCCAGCTGACCACGGCCGACGCCGGACGGGTGCTGGATGCCATGGGCGCCGAAACGGCGAATGTTCACCTTGGTACGCCCGAGGTTGCGGCCGCCATCCTGGCCGATCTCGCAGCCCGACCAGCCGGGTGGCTCGCGGACGCGGCGCGCTCGCTCAGCCGTCCGTTGGAAGCGGACTGGCTGGCATGGCGCGCGGGCAGGTGAACGGCGCAATGGGCTACGCGGCAGCCTCGGCGCGCTCGGCTGCTGCTTCTGCATCGGCGGCGCGGTTCTTCTTCGACCACCGCCCCATCGCAAGGTAGACGACCGGCGTGGTGTAGAGCGTCAGCAACTGCGAGGCGATGAGACCACCCGCGATGGTGATGCCCAACGGCCGCCGCAGCTCCGAGCCGACACCGCTGCCAAAGGCGAGAGGCAGCGCGCCAAACAGCGCGGCGAGCGTCGTCATCAGGATCGGCCGAAAGCGCAGGAGGCACGCCTGCTCGATGGCCTTCTCCGGCGACAGCCCCTCGTTGCGCTCCGCGGCGATCGCGAAATCGATCAGCAGGATCGCGTTTTTCTTGACGATTCCGATGAGCAACAGGATGCCGATGAGGCCGATGATGCTGAGGTCGGTCCTGAACATCAGCAGGGCGGCGATGGCGCCGATGCCCGCGGATGGCAGCGTCGACAGGATGGTCACCGGGTGGATGTAGCTCTCGTACAGCACGCCGAGCACGATGTAGACCAGGAGCAGCGCGGCGAGGATGAGCATCGGCTCGCTGGACAGCGATGCGGTAAAAGCCTGCGCCGTGCCTTGGAAATCCGCGTGGATGCCGGGCGGCAGGTGGATCTGGTCCTCGACGTCGTGCACCGCCTCGATGGCTTGCCCGAGGGCGACGCCGGGCGCGAGGTTGAACGAGATGGTCACCGACGGGAACTGCCCGTTGTGGTTGACGGCGAGCGCGGAAGCCGACGACTCGAAGCGCGCAATCGCCCGCAGCGGCACGTGGGCGCCACTGGCCGAGCGCACGTAGATGCCGCCCAGCGCATCGGGATTCTGCCGCAGCTTGGGCGGCACCTCGAGGATCACGCGGTACTCGTTGAGCGGCGCGTACATCGTCGCCACCTGCCG
>CAIXAA010000613.1 GCA_903917305.1 uncultured Myxococcales bacterium
CCGGCATGATCGGCGGCGGCGGCGTCTACGCGAGCGCCGGCCTGTTGAGCCTCGAGCGCTGCACGTTCGACCACAACCGCGGCCGTCAAGGCGGCGCCGTCTTCCTCGACGCGGTCGTCCACGCCGACCTGACGCGCTGCACCTTCGAGGCCAACGAGTCCGCCCAAGGCGCCTCGCTGCGCGTCACGGAAGCCGTCGAAGTGACAGTGAAAATCTCGACATTCCGCGACCATCGCGGCGCGCCCGACGTCGCCGCCTTGGTGGTCTCCGGCACGCGCAGCCGCATCCCCCACGTCACGCTCGACCACTGCACGGTCGAGGACGGCGGCATCGTCAACGGCCCGGAGATTCCCGGCGACGTGCGCCTCAAGTCCAGCAAGGTCCCAGCAAGTTGGAACGGCCAACCCGGCGTCTCGGACGCCAGCGGCCCGGCACACCGCCATCCCTGATGCTCGAATGATTTGATATTGCGGAGCAAACCATGCCCCACCACGCCCCCAAGCCCAAGCCCCAACCGACGCCGACGCCTGCGCCGACGCCCGCGCCGGTCAAGCCCTCGCCGCAAGTGCCCGTCAAGCCGCGCGATCTGGCGGATCCGGAGCTGACGCGCGACGACAAGACCAAGCAGCTCGAAAACTACCCGTACCAGAAGAACGACCGCGGCGCGAAGCTGTACGGCCCGAATGGCGTGCAGACCTCAGACGTTCGGCAGGGTTACATCGGCGATTGCTACCTTGCGGCGTCGATGGCGTCGGTGGCGGGGACGCGGCCGGATGCCATCAAGAGCGCGATCAAGGACAACGGCGACGGGACGTTCACAGTGCGCTTCTACGAGCTGGGCTGGGACGGCAAGAAGTCCGCGCACATGGAGACCGTCGACGCGGATCTGCCCAGCTACGCCGGCCACGCGGCGTACGCGAACTCGACCGAGCAGGTGGATGGCAAGGACTACATGGAGTTGTGGCCGTCGATCATCGAGAAGGCGTTCGCTTCCTGGAAGGGGTCGTACGACAAGATTGGCCATGGCGGTCAGGCGGCGGACGTCATCACCGGCTTGACGGGCGAGCCCTGCAAGAGCGCGCCGACGGCAGGTGCCGGCGACAACGACCCGCTGTGGACGCGGATGCAGAAGGCGTCGCAGGAGAAGCGCCCGATGACGGCGAGCACCGGCGGCGAAGAGGACGCGCGCTACAAGGACCCGAAGGCGGGCGTGTACGGCTGGCACGCGTACTCGGTGCTGGGTGTCGAAGAGAAGAAGAACGGCGACAAGTCGGAACGCACGGTGACCATGCGCAATCCGTGGGCGGTCCGTCGCAACAGCGGCGACGCGGCGGCGGTGGGCGACACGACGAACCGGACGGCAGGCGGCGTGTTCGTCTTGCCATGGGCGGAGTTCCGGCGGCTGTACGACAACGTCGTGATCCAAGGCGGCTAGTCCAGTAGCGCGGCTTGTGTCTCGCAGCTTCGCAGTGCAAAGTCCTCCGTGCGCCCGATGCGCGGGGGGAGCGCGATGCACCGTTACGACATCGATGACCTGGGCGGCCGCGATCCGCAGCTGATCGCCCGGCTGACGACTGCGCTCGAGCCGGTGCTGGAACGGCTGTTTCACCCCAAAGTCACTGGACTCGAGCACGTTCCGCAAGGTGCCGCGCTGTATGTCGGCAACCACAGCGGCGGCACGCTGACGCCGGACAGCTTCGTGCTGTGCGCCGCCCTGCTGCGCCAGCTGGGGCTGAGCGCCGTGCCGTATGGCCTGGCGCACGGCGTTGCGATCCAGATGCCGCCGTTTCATCAGCTGCTGGTGCCGCTCGGCGCGGTGCGCGCCAGCCACGAGAACGCGCACAAGATCTTCGCGGCAGGCTTGAAAGCCTTGGTCTATCCCGGCGGCGACATCGATGCCTTCCGCCCGCACCGCCACCGCGACCGCGTGGTGTTCGGCACGCGGCGCGGCTATGTGCGCCTGGCGCTTCGCGAAGGCGTGCCGATTGTGCCGGTCGTGTCCTTTGGCGGCCACTCGACCTTCCTGGTGCTGGACGACGGCCGCTGGCTCGCGCATTTGCTGCGTGTCGACAAGCTGTTCCGCATCAAGGTGTGGCCGATCATCCTCGCCTTGCCCTTCGGGCTGTGGGTGGGACCGACGCCGCCGCACTGGCCGGTGCCGAGCAAGATCCGCATCGAAATCCTGGATCCGATTCACTTTGACCGCACGGGCGAGGAGGCCGCCCGCGACGTCGCCTATGTCGAGGCGTGCCACGAGCGTGTCATCGGCGTGATGCAGCACAAGCTGAGCGAGATGGCTGCGGCCGCCCGCTAGCCGTCGTGGAGTCGCCATGTCCCACCTCTTCGAACCTTTCGCCTTGCGTTCCCTAACGTTGCGCAACCGCATCCTGGTCGCGCCGATGTGCACCTACTCCGCCGTCGATGGCCTCGCCAGCGACTGGCACCTTGTGCACCTGGGCAGCTTCGCGCTCGGCGGCGCCGCCCTCGTCATCGCGGAAGCCACCGCCGTCGCGCCAGAAGGCCGCATCAGCGCAAGCGATCTTGGCCTCTGGTCGGACGCGCACGCGGCCGCTCTCGCCCCCGTCGCCCGCTTCGTGCGCGACCACGGCGCGGTGCCCTGCATCCAGCTCGCCCACGCCGGACGCAAAGCCTCGACCGCCGCACCTTGGCTGGGCGGCAAGCCGCTCACCGCTGCGGACGGCGCCTGGCAGACCGTCGCGCCGAGCGCCGTCGCCTTCGGAGCCTACCCTGCCCCGCGTGCCCTCTCCGTCGCGGAAATCCAAGCTATTCCAGACGCTTTTGCAGCCGCCGCCCGCCGCGCCGCCGCTGCCGGCTTCCAGGCCGTCGAACTCCACATGGCGCACGGCTACCTGCTGCACCAGTTCCTCTCGCCGCTGTCGAACCACCGGAGTGACGCGTTCGGTTGCTCGCAGGCCGGTCGGATGCAGCTGCCGTTGCGGGTGGCCGCAGCCGTGCGCCTGGCTTTTCCCGCCGAGTTGCCCGTGCTCGTGCGCATCTCCGCGACGGATTGGAAGGAAGGCGGCTGGGATCTCGCGGGTTCCATCGCCCTGTGCCACGCCCTGCGCGCGCTCGGCATCGACTTCATCGACGTGTCCACGGGTGGTCTGGCGCACGATCAGCACCTGCAGCCAGGTCCTGGTTTTCAAGTGCCTTTTGCCGCAGCGATCCGCCGCGAGACCGGCATGGCGACCGGCGCCGTCGGGCTGATCACCGCGCCGGAGCAGGCTGAACAGATCGTCGCCAATGGCGAAGCCGACGCGGTGCTGCTGGCGCGCGAGCTGCTGCGCGACCCGCACTGGCCGCTGCGCGCCGCCAAGGCCTTGGGCGCCGAGGGGAATTGGCCCAAGCAGTACCTGCGCGCCAAGACTTGAAGCGAGGCGCAACGGCTGTCCGCACGACAACCTGGGGGGATTCATGTTTCGTTTCGCAGTGTCTGTCGCATCCGCGGCCCTTGTCCTGGGGGCCTGCAGCAGTGAGTCCGTGACATCTGGCAAGTCCGGCGCCAAAGCCACGAATGACGTGTCGACCTCCGACATGTCGGCCAAGGACGTCACGTTTGCCGATCTTGGCCCCGACACGTGGCCGGACATTGCCATGGCTGACGTCGTTCCGGATGTCTTGCCCGATGTTGCAGCTGCCGATGCGCCCCTGGACGCCGCGCCCGACATCGCCGCTGCCGACAGCAGCGCCCTGCCCGCCTGGCTGAGCGGAACCTGGCGCGAATGCACGGGAACCTTGACCTTCACCGCCAAGAACACGTTCTCCTGGACCAGCGCCTGGGAAGACTGCAGCGCCTCCGGCACCGTCACCTTGCACGACGGCCTGTGCGACCTCGCCGTCGACGCGACCAGCACCGGCTGCACCAGCCCGCCGCCTTCCTGGATGCGCAAGGACTTGCAGGTCACCGCCACCAGCGACCAGCTGACTTTCGTCAACCCTGCGTTGTTCCAGGGCTTGAAGCGCCTCGTGCGCACCGGCGTGCGCGAGAGCTGGGACATCGTCGGCAGCCTGGGCGGCGCCGGCACGCTGCACCTGTGCTTCGACGCGGCGGGCACGTTCTACGATGGCCGTTGGCGCTCCGACCAATGCAGCCTGCTGGCTTGCGGCGCCAACGTCTCGCAAGTCCTTGTGGTTGGGAGCGAAACGCACATCTGGACCCAATGCGTGGGCGGCTGCCCGTGCGCCGCCATCCTCGTCGCCAAGCAGAAGACGGCGGACGCGATGAGCGGCGTCTACAACGGCGCCAGCTGCGACGCCGTCGAAAAGGGCACGTTCACGGGCAAGTTGGGCAAGTTCCCGGGCGATCCCTGATCGTTACTGCGCGGTCAACGTGAAGTCGTCGACGTACACGGTCGCGGTCCCGGCAACGGGCGGCGTGACGTCGTAGAGACGCACAAACCCGCGCACATACGCCGCTTCCGCCGGGGCCACGAAGCTGTACGTCTTCTGCGCCCAGGTCGGCGAATCCGTCGTGTAGGTCGCCTGGTACTGCGTTGAAATGACGGTGGTCTGGTCGGACTTCAGGAACACCAGCGCCAGGCGCGCCTTGCCGCCCGGGTCGTTGTCCAGCACCCAGACGCCCAGGTTCGCGGTCTGCCCCGGCGCAATCGGCTGCAGGTAGCCGGCGACGAAGTCCTGGTTGTCCGCGGAAGTCCACGTCAATTGCGCGCTCCCCACGCCCGTGTGCGCCTGCGCCGTCGTGCGCGTGGCCATCAACGCCACGCCATTCTTGAAGAAACCCGGCGGCGGATCGGTCGCGTCCACGGTCTCGAAGCCCCAGTTGCTCGTGTCATACGTCGCGGTGGTGCACTTGGAGGTGTCCGCGTTGGCGATGTCCGCGTTGCCATTCATGATCTGCACGCGCATCGCACTGCTGAACTGCGTGAGCGCGCCGCTGACGAGGTCGAAGGTCGAGCCTGTGCAGAGCTTGGCGCCGCTGTCGATGCGCAGCGGCAGATCGCCGGCGCCGGGCGTGGTCACGACGCCGTCCAAGCCGGCGAGGCTCTTGACCGTCAGGCCTTTGCCCTTGAGGAGGCGGCTCTCATAGTCCTCGGAGATCATGCTCTTGCCGATGGTGGCGAGGTCGAGGGCGGTGGCTGCCGCATCGCCGCTGCCGCTGAACGTCAAGCTGTCGCTGC
>CAIXAA010000614.1 GCA_903917305.1 uncultured Myxococcales bacterium
ACGCCCTGCGACGATCTGTAGCCCCGGCTGCTACGGCTGCGGCATCGCAGGCGGCGGCGGCGTCATGGGACCGCCCGGCGGCACGTAGGTCGCGGCCGGCGGCGAGGCGAGGTTGCGCGGTCCGCACTGCGCGCCGACCGCACCCGCGAGGTTCTTGTAGGCTGTGAAGGTGCCGATCAGCGCCACGAGGGCCACCACGCCGATGCCCAGGGCCACACCGCGCCAGAAGCGCTCGCCGTCAATGGAAATGCGGTCTTTGGGCTCCATGGATCCCTCCCCTGCGGTGGCGCAACGCCGCCGGCTGTTCGCACGATGCCGCTTTCAGCATCCGCGTGTCGCCTTGGCAGGCAAGGGAACCGGATCCATCCGCGCACAACGACGCAGCATCCGCCCGCGCTTGGTCAGAGGGCCGGCAGCTCGATGTTGTCCAGTTCCTTGTCCGGACCTTCGTCGGCCGGCAGCTTGGCGAGGTGGCCCCTCAGGATCTGCTGGTGCATCACTTCCTCGTCGCGCAGTTCCTCGAACAGGTCGCGCACGGACGGGCTTTGGACGAACTTGAGCGCCTCCACGTAGAACGCGTGCGCCTTCTGCTCGGATTCCAACGCGACCGACGTGGCTTGCCGCGCGGACATGTAGGGCTTGGCCTCGCCGTACTCCGGCGCCTCCACATCCCACACCATCGACGCGTCGACGCGCGCCGGCTGATCGCCGAACAGCAGCCGCCGCCGTTCCGTCAGCTGCTGGCCATGTTTGGCCTCGTTCTCCGCCATGGACAGAAACACGTCCGTCGCGTCGCCGTCATAGCGCGAGCCCAGCTCGCGGGCGAACTCCGTGTAGCGCTCCTGCGCCTCCTGCTCGATGAGGATGGCCAGGTCGAGCGCGTCGCGCAGATCGAGCGCCGCGAAGTCGATGTTCTTGGTCATTTGGCTATCTCCTTGGTTTCCAGCGACGATTTGGTGGAGCGGCGTCACGCGGAACGTCGCCCGACCTGCTATCTGCTGGATTGGGGAGAGCGCGTCAAGCGGCGTTGGCAGTCGCCTGGCTCATCAGCTGCTCGATGAACGCCAGGGAGGCATCGACCTGGTCGATCAGCACCAGGGCCAGGTCGCCGGCGTCGAGCTTGGACAGCGCCGTCTCGATCGCCCTGAATTCGCCACGGATCTCCGACACGCTCGACGTGCGGCGCGCGTGCGCGAGGCCCTTGCGCAGCAGACCGAGCACTTCCCCGTCCTTGCGGCCGCGCTGGCAGGCGTCCTGGTACAGGATCACCTCGTCAAAAGCATCGCCAAGGATTTCCGTCTGCTGGCTGATGTCGATGTCGCGGCGATCGCCCGCCGCGCTGATCACGACCGTGCGCCGCTGTGCCGGCATGTGGTCGATGGCCGCGACCAGCGCGCGGATGGCGTCGGGGTTGTGGCCGTAGTCGGCAATCACCGTGGCGCCGCGGTGTTGCAGGACGTTGAAGCGCCCCGGCGTCGTGCGGATGTCCGTGCAGAACGTGCCGAGGCCGGCGCAGATCGTGTCCCACGCGAGGCCGAGCGCCTGGGTGGCGGCGATGGCGGCCATGGCGTTCTCGACCTGGAAGCGGGCGCCGCCGCGCTGGGTGATCGGGATCGCGGCCAGGGACACGCGGTGCTCGCTCTGGCCGTCGAAGGCGACGATGGCGCCGTCCTCGATGAAGACTGAACGGCCGCCGCGGGCGCGGTTCGCGGCCAGTGTGACGTTGGCGCGGCTCCAGCCGAACCAGGCGAGCGAACCGGGGCAGGTGTCGGCCATCGCGACGGTCATCGGATCGTCGGCGTTGAGCACGGCGACGCCGTCCGGTGCCACGTTCTCGACCAGGACGCGCTTGACGACGGCGAGGTCTTCGACGGTGGTGATGTAGCTCAGGCCCAGGTGGTCCCCGGCGCCGATGTTGGTCACGACGGCGACATCGCAGCGGTCAAAAGCCAAGCCTTCTCGCAAGATTCCGCCGCGGGCCGTCTCGAAGACGGCGGCTTCGACCTGCGGATTGAGCAGGATGGCGCGGGCGCTGCGCGGTCCACTGCAGTCGCCGTCATCGATGCGCTCCGCGTCGACGTAGATGCCGTCCGTGCACGTCATGCCGACGCGCGGGCCGGCGGTGCGCAGGATGTGGGCAATCAGCCGTGTCGTCGTGGTCTTGCCGTTGGTGCCGGCGACGGCGACGATTGGGATGCGGCCGTTGTCGCCTTCGGGGAACAGGCTGTCGAGGACGGCTTCGCCGACGGGGCGCGCGCTGCCATGCGTCGGCTCCAGGTGCATCGCGAAGTCCGGCGTCGCGTTGACCTCCAGGATCACGCCGCCTTGGGCCTCCAGCGGTGCGCCGATGTGCTGGCAGCGAACGTCCACGCCGCACACGTCCAGTCCGACAATCCGTGTCGCGTCGACGGCGCGTGCGGCGATCTCCGGGTGCACGTCGTCGGTCACATCGGCGGAAATCCAAGGCGTCACGCTGCGATCCACCCGCGCCGCCGCGACCATGCGACCGCCGATGACCAGCAGACGGAAGTCCTCGCCGGCGACAAACGGTTCGACAATCACCGATTCGCCGTGCAGCAGCGCCTCCGCGTGCGCCGCCAGGATCGGGGCGCGCTCGGTCAGGGCCGCCGAGACGCCGCGACCTTTGTCGCCATGCTGCGGCTTGACCACGACGGGCTTGCCCAGCTCCTGCGCGGCAATCCAGGCGTCCTCGGCATCGTCGACCGGCCGGCCGCCGGGCACCGGAATGGCCGCCGCCGCCAGCAGCATCTTGGTCAACTGCTTGTCTTGCGCGATGGACTCGGCGATCGCGCCCGTCCGGTCGGTCTCCGTGTCCACGATGCGGTGCTGGCGCGCGCCCCAGCCGAGCTGCACGAGCTTGTGCCCGTCGAAGCGCCGAACCGGCACGCCGCGCGCGATGGCCGCCTGCACGATGGCCTGCGCCCCGCGCCCGAGCCGCACGGCCTGATCGATGTCGCGCAGCTGCTGCACCGCGGCTTCGATGTCGAAGGGCTGGTCGTCCTGAATCGCCTTGCAAAGCGCGCGCGCGAACTCCAACGCCTTCTGCGCGACGGACTCCTCGGTGTACTGCACGACGACCTGGTAGATGCCGGGATCGACCGCGATCGCCGTGCGGCTGAACGTCACGGGGCAGCCCGCCTGCGCTTGCAGCGCCAGCGTCATGCGCTCGAGCACGTGCGCCAGGTTCGGTTCCGCCACGTGGGTGGGCAGCGCCGCGGGGAAGCGACGCGTCAGCCGCTCCTCGAAGCCGGGCAGGGTGCGCAGGGAGCGTTCCTGGATCGACAACTCCACGATGGATTCCAACGCGGTGCAGCGAGACCACAGGTTCGCACCGCGCAGCGAGCGCGTGCGGGTCACATGCATGGGCGGACCTCGCGTCGAACAGGCAAGGAGGCCAAGAAAATGTGAAGTTTCGCTGTCGTCATGATCACGGTCATCGTGATGGCTGTCGCGCCACCTGGCTGGGTCTTCAGCAGACGCCCTGGCCTGACTGGCCGGGCCGTTCCACGTTCAACAGACACGCCGCGATGTCGTTTGGTAAAATTCCGAGCGACCATGCGGCCGCCGTCGCCGCGAGAACCGTTTCGATTCGCTCGCCAACGCCGATGTGCAGGCACTGGTCGGCGGCCAGGACGGGCGTGACCTCGCTGCCAGCCAGCAGGGCGATGCGGCCGTCGCAGACGGACACCGCGCGACCGCCCCCAGCGCAATGGGCCGCAAGGACAGGGTGATCGGGCGAGGCGGCGAAGAAGACCACCGGGCCATCGCTCCACCCGGCCATGGCCGCGACCAGCGGATCCGCGGCATTGAGCACGGCGAAGCCTGTCGGGGGGACGATGTCCACCGGGCAGCGCAGCACGGCCACCACGTCCTGCGGCGTCGCGATGAAGTGCGCGGGGAACTGCGCATCCGCGGAAATATCCGTGATCACTGCCACATCACAGCGATCGAAGGCAAGCCCTTCGCGCAGGATGCCCTCCGCGTCGGCGGCGAACACGCCAGCCTCCAGCGTTGGATTCATCAGCAGTTTCCGGGCGCTCGGTGCGTCCGCGCGGTTGCCGCTCTCCAGGCGGCGGCCAGCGAAGTAGCTGCCGTCCGCGCAGGTCAGCCCGACGCGCGGGGTCGTGCTGCCCACGATGCGTGCGACAAGGCGTGCGACCGCGTCCTGCAGCGTCGTGCCGGTGACGCACACGATGGGACTGCGGCCGGTGGCGCCGTCCGGGAAGAGGCTCTCGACGATGGCCTCGCCGACCGGGCGCTTCTCGCCGGACGCGGGCTTCAAGTGCATGTGCAGCGCAGGCCCGGCATTGACCTCCACGATGGCGCCGCCTTGCGGTCCAAGCGGGCTGCCGATGTCTTCGGTGACGAGATCGATGCCGGCGATGTCGAGCCCGACGGCGCGCGCGGCTTTCGCGACCACAGCGGCGGTGTCCGGATGCACGCGATCGGTGACGTCGAAGGCGACATTGCCCTGGCGCTGCACCAGGATGCGCTTGCCGCGTTTCGGCACGGACCCGGGCGGGAAGCCTTGCCTGCGCATCTCCGCGTAGGTGATCGCGTCCAATTCCACGAAATTGAGCGGAAATTCGTCACTCCACCCGCGCCGCGGATCGGCGTTCAGCTGGTCCGTCACGAGCTGCTCGATCGTCGATTTCCCGTCGCCGACAATCCAGGCCGCTTCACCGCAGGCCGCCGCGACCAGCTTGCCGCCGACCACCAGCAGCCGGTGCTCGTTGCCCAGCACGAAGCGCTCAACGATGACGCCGGTGCCCTCCACGGCCGCAAAGCCGTACGCCGCCTCGATCTCCGCCTGCTCGGTCAGGTTGGTGAACACGGCGCGTCCGTGGTTGCCGTCCAGCGGCTTGACGACCACCGGCGGCCCGATCTCCTGCGCCGCCACCCACGCGTCCGCCGGGCTGCGCACGTTGCGGCCGCGCGGAACCGGAAGGCCACACTCCTGCAGCAGGCGCCGCGTCATGTCCTTGTCGGAGGCGATCACTTCGGCGACCGCGCTCGTCGCGTCACTCTCCGCCGTCCAGATGCGCCGTTGCCGCGCGCCGTAGCCGAGCTGCACGAGGCTGCCCGTGGTCAGGCGAATCGAGGGAATGCCTCTGTCTTCCGCCGCTTGCACGATCGCGCCTGTGCTCGGCCCGAGGCAGACGTCGTCTGCCAGATCGTGCAGGCGCTTGACCGTCGCCGCGATGTCGAACGGCAAGTCGTGGAACGCCGCCAGCACGACGTCGCGCGCCGCCTCCAGGCACGCGCGCCCAACCTGTTCATTCTTGTAGCGAACCGCGACCTTGTACACGCCCGGCCGCGTCGTCTCGCGCGCCTTGCCGAAGCCGACCGGCGTGCCCGCAAGCCCCTGCAGCTCGATGGTGACGTGCTCCAGGATGTGGGCGGCGTAGGTACCTTCGCGTACGCGCAGGAGGAATCCGCCGTGCTCCCCCACGCCGCAGCGGTGCTCGACGAGGCTGGGCAGCCAGCCCGTGAGCCGCTCGTACAGGCCAGCGACCGCCGTGGAAGGCGTGTCGCGCAGCTCGCCGATGTCGACCAGCGCCTCGATGACCGTGCGCCGCGACCAGAAGTTCGGCCCGCGTAGCGTCAAGATTTCTAGAAATTCCATCAGTTCGTCGGGCGCGACAGGCGGCTGGCCCTGCGCCTGGGCCTCTGGCGGGAAAAGTTGCGGGCACAGGGCGGGCGAAACATGCACGGTGCGCGAACGGGAAAGTGTGGCGATTCGCGACGCACTGTGGCGAACGCGTCACATGAATGTACTCTGGCGGCTACCGCAAGTAAACTGCCGCGTGCCGCGGACGGGCCGCGCACAGACCTCCCCTGGCCGCGGAAGATCCATGGAATCCAGGCAACTTGCCGAACATTTCGCTGGCGAACTCACGGCGCGGGAAGCCGTGCTGGCGGCGTTCCGGCACGACCTTGATGAAAAGCTCACGTTTCGCGAAGGGCTGGTGGCCCTGAGCGATCAGCGCCTGCTGGCGCGAAACGACGGCGAGCCGCTGCGCGCGTGGCCGCTGGCGCAGGTGCAGCGCCTGACCCTGACGGACCGCGGCGGTCTCGCCACCCTGGAAGCACTGGGGCAGACCGGTCTGCTGGCGCGGTGGCACTGCACGGTCGGCCATGCCAAGGATGCGGCCGCGCTCGTCGCTGCCTTCGATGGCCTGCGTTCCGGTGCGCGTGCCGGCCAACTGGACGGCGAAGAGGAAGTCGAGCACGAGATCCCCGAAGCCGTGCAAGCCCAGGAGCCGCCACGCGTCGGCACGTTGTTCCGTCTTTTGCGCTTTGCGCGCCCGCACATGGCCTGGCTGCTGCTCGGCGTGGCGCTGACGCTCGGCTCGACGGCCGCAGGGCTGGTGCCGCCGCTGCTGACCTGGCCGCTGGTCGACGACGTGATGGCGCCGTACCAGGATCAAGTCAAGGATATCCGAGAGGATCCCCGCCTGACGGCCCCA
>CAIXAA010000615.1 GCA_903917305.1 uncultured Myxococcales bacterium
GTGCGGCGCGACGTGGCGCGGGGGCCGCGGCGGCGCGGGCGCCGTCTCCGGCCGATCCCCGGGCGGCGCCACGCGAATGTTGAGGTAGCGACCGCAAATCATCGCGCGCCGCATCCGCTCGAGCACCACCGGCAGCGCTGTCTCCGCGATCTCCACCAGCGTGAAGTTGTCGCGGATGTCGATCGTCCCGATGGCCGCGCCCGGCACGCCCGTCTCGTTGGCGATTGCACCCACGATATCGCGAGGCTGCACGCCATTGCGCCGTCCGACGCCCAGCGACAGCCACACCGTCACGCCATGCTTGGGCGCGGGACCCGGCGCGGGCTCGACCTCGCGCGGCGCACGCTTGGGCCGCGGCGCGCGCGCCTCCGGCTCCGGACGCGGCGCCCTCTCCGCTGCCTTGGCCCTCTCGACCGGCGGCGGCGGCTCCTCGGCGGCCACCGGAATCGGCTTGTCGCCCCACGCCAGCCGCGCCAGCACCGCCGCCACGTCCTCCAGGGAACGCTCCGGCGTGGTCAACTCGCCCACCATCGTGCGGAACGGTGCCAGATCGTCCTTGTCCAGCGCCTCTTGGATGCGCGCCGCGAACTTCGCCACGCGCGCCGCGTGCAAGTCCAGCAGCGACGGCACGTTCATCGGCGTCAGCTTCTGCCCGGTGGAGCGCTCCAGCTCGCGCAGCCGGAACTCCTCGCGCTGCGTCAGCAGCAGGATCGACATGCCGGCGCGCCCTGCCCGGCCCGTCCGCCCGATGCGGTGCACGTAAGTATCGGCATCGCCTGGCAGTTCCATGTTGACGACGAGGTTGATCTGCTCGACGTCCAAGCCGCGCGCCGCCACATCCGTCGCCACCACGATGCGCAACTGCCCGTTCTTCAAGCGCCGGATGACCGACAACCGCGCCGACTGCGCCATGTCGCCGTGCATCGCCTCCGTGGAAAATCCTTGCGATTCGAGCATTTCGGCCAGTTCCGCGCAGCCGGCCCGCGTGCGCGCGAAGATCAGCGCCGCCTCGATGTCGATGGTGCTCAGCAGCCGCGCCAGCGCCTCGAACTTGTGGTGCGGCGGCGCGATGACGTAGCGCTGCTCGATCGTGGCGACCGTGCGCGTCTTCTGGGTGACGGCGATCGTCTCGGGATCACGCAGGTAATGCTTGGCCACGCGGGTGATCTCGGGCGGCATCGTCGCGGAGAACAGCGTCGTCTGCCGCGTCGAGGGCATCTGGGCCAGGATCGCCTCGACGTCGTCGAGAAAGCCCATGCGCAGCATCTCGTCCGCCTCGTCCAGCACCGCGATTTGCAGGCGATCGAGCTGCAGTGTTCCGCGCCGCAGGTGGTCCAGGACGCGCCCCGGCGTCCCGACGACGACGCGCACGGTGCCCGCGAGCCGCTGCAACTGCCGATGGATCGGATCGCCGCCGAAGATGGCAAGCACGCCGACCTGGCCCATCTCCTTGGCGTATTCGTGAACAGACTCGGCAACCTGCAAGGCAAGCTCCCGTGTCGGCGCCAGGATCAGCGCCTGCACGCCGACGTCCGCCATGTCGAGCTTCTGCAGGATCGGCAAGGCAAAAGCCGCCGTCTTTCCCGTGCCGGTCTGCGCCTGGCCGATCAGGTCGCGCCCGGACAGCATCGTCGGAATCACGCGCAGCTGGATGGGCGTCGGCGTCACGTAGCCCAGCCGCGCCACGGCGGCGAGGAGCTTGGAATTCAGGCCCAGATCGGCGAACGCGGGCTCGGCCGGCGCGGCGGGCGCGGCGATGGGCAGGTCGATCGCATCGGGGGCAAGCAGTTCGGTCGCGGTCTCGGTCGCGGCCTCGATCTTGGTCGCCGTCTCCGTCGCAGTCTCGGTCGCGGTCTTGGTCTCGGTCTTGGTCTTGGGCTTGGTCATGGCGCGGTATCCTCTCGCGGAGGCATCCGCGTGGCCGCGCGCGAAGGGCGGCGCGGCGGGGGCGGGAGTCTAGCACGAAGGGAGGCGGATTGTCGCTGAAAGGTTGAGGGACGGGGTCAGATCCCGGCATCGGTTCCGGTTCGGGTTCCGGTTCGGGCTCCGGTTCGGGCTCCGGTTCGGGCTCCGATTCGGGTTCCGGTTCGGGCTCCGGCTCCGGCTCCGGCTCCGGCTCCGGCTCCGGCTCCGGTTCGGCGGCCAGCCGGAGTCTGTCACCTTTGCGCCGCGCGTGGCTCTCGCA
>CAIXAA010000616.1 GCA_903917305.1 uncultured Myxococcales bacterium
CCAGAGCGCCGGCAGCCACCCTTCGCACGTCAACCCGTACGCCATCGAGGTCATGGGCGAGTTGGGGATCGATCTGTCGCCGCACACGTCGAAGTCGGTGCAGGACATCGACCCGGCGAGCGTGGATCTGGTCATCACGCTTTGCGCCGAGGAGGTGTGCCCGGTGTTCCTGGGCAAGGCGCAGCGGCTGCATTGGCCGATTCCGGACCCGGCGAGCAGTGACCCGACGCTGACGCGCGAAGAGATGCTGGCGCGGTTCCGGACGGCGCGAGATGCGATTGCCCGCAAACTTGACGAGTTGCCAGTGGCAGGCATACGCTCCCGGATGAACCAGCCCACACATGCGGACGCGCAACGAGAGCACACGATGAATCCCTGGGATCAACGCTACGACAACGCAGGATTCTTCTACGGCACGGAGCCCAACGACTTCCTGCGCGAACATGCGAGCGTTCTGCCGCCGGGCGGTCGCGTGCTTTGTCTGGCCGAAGGCGAAGGGCGCAATGCCGTGTTCCTTGCCAAACGGGGCTTTGTCGTCACCGCCGTCGACATGTCGCGGGTCGGTCTGGAGAAGCTGAGCCGGCTCGCTGAGCAGGAGAACGTCCACGTCGAGACCGTGCACGCCGACCTCGCGAACTTTGCCGTGCTTCCAGAGACATGGGACGCCATTGTCGCCATCTGGGCGCACCTGCCGCTGGCGCTGCGCGCGCAGGTGCACGGCGCGTGCGTGCGAGGCCTGAAGCCCGGCGGCATGTTTCTGCTCGAAGCGTACACACCGCGCCAGCTGGAGCACGGCACGGGCGGGCCGCCGGTGGTCGACCTGCTGATGACGGCGGATGGACTGCGCGACGAGCTGGCCGGGCTGGACATGCAGGTGCTTGGCGAGACCGAGCGCCAGGTGCACGAGGGTCAAGGCCACAACGGCCTCAGCGCCGTCGTGCAGGTGCTGGCGCGCAAGCCGTAGCTGCCGTCAATGGCCGTTCGAGAGCATGTACCCCATGACCGCACCGTAGCCCGTCGCGACGTACCATCTGCTGGTGATGAGGCATACGCCGCTGCGGCAGCCGACGAGGCGCTGGTAGGCGAAGCCGAGGATCGCTCCCAGGAGCGTGAAAGCGACGATGCGCAGTGTCATGAAATGACTCCGAATGCTGAGAAGCCGGCTTGGCAGGCACGCCTCACGGGGTGCACACCAGCATGCCGCCCGTCAGGTTCTTCACGCTGGCAAAGCCGTGCTGCTGGAGGATGCGGGTCGCGAGGTAGCCGCGGAACCCGACCTTGCAGTAGACGACCGTCTGCGCGGCCGGGTCCAGCTCGCCCAGCCGGTCGCGCAGCGCATCCACCGGCACGTTGAGCGCGCCTTCGAGGTGACCCGCGGCAAACTCACTGGCCGTGCGCACGTCGAGGAGCTGGATGGGCTCGCCCGCCTGCAGCTGCGCGCGCAGCGTCGGGCACGTGATGATGTCGAAATCATTGCGCATCGCGTTCGCCGCCACGAGCCCGGCCATGATCACCGGATCGCGCGCCGAGGAGAACTGCGGGGCGTAGGCGAGATCCAGCTCCTCCAATTCGTCCACATTCATGCGGGCTTGCAGCGCAGTGGCGAGAACGTCGAGGCGCTTGTCGACGCCATGCTCCCCGACGACCTGGCCGCCCAGCAGGCGCCCCGTCGCCGCGTCGGTCACCAGCTTGATGTGCAACATCAGCGCGCCGGGATAGTAGCCGGCGTGATCGAGGTTGTGCGTGTGCGTGACAAGCACATCAAAACCTTGCGCTTTCGCCTCGCGCTCGGTCAGCCCGGTGCGCCCCGCCGAAATGCCCATCGTTCCCAGGATCGCCGTGCCGAGCGCGCCAGGGAACTGCAGATCGCCGCCCGCCGCGTTCGCGCCCGCCACGCGCCCCTGCTTGCTCGCCGGACCCGCCAGCGGCATGCGCACCTTCTGGCCGGTCACGCGCTGGACGACCTCGACCGCGTCGCCCGCCGCGAAGATGCTCGGGTCGGAGGTCTGCTGCCGCTCGTTGACCGCGATGCCGCCCGCGCTGCCGATCTCCAGGCCGGCATCGACCGCGAGCTTGAGCTCCGGCCGCACGCCGATCGACAGCACCACGATGCCGGCCGGCAGCACCTTGCCGCTCGCCAGCCGCACGCCTGTCACCACCTGCGCCGCATCCGCTTGCAGGCCGGCGATGCCGTCGCCCAGGACGAGATCGATGCCGCGCTCGCGCAGGCGCTGCGCCACGTGCTCGGCCATGTCGGCGTCGAGCGCAGGCAGCACCTGGGGTTGCAGCTCCACGACGGTCACGTGCAGGCCGCGGCCGTGCAGCGCCTCTGCGGTCTCCAGCCCGATGAAGCCGGCACCGACCACGACCGCGTGCGTGGGCCGTTGCTCGTCCAGCCAGCTGCGCACCGCGTCCGAATCCGGCACCGTCTTGACCGTGAACACGTTGGGCGCCGGCAGCCCGGCGAGCGGCGGCACGATGGCGCCCGCACCCGGCGAAAGCACCAGCGTGTCATACGGTTGGCGCAGAAGCTCCTGGGTCTCCAGGTTGCGCACCTCCACCACCTTGGCGGCGCGGTCGATGCGCAGCACCTCGTGGCGCACCAGGACGCGCACGCGAAAGCGCCGCCAGAAGCTCGCGGGGGTCTGCAGCAGCAGCGACTCGCGGTCGGCAATGTCGCCGCCCACGTAGTACGGCAGGCCGCAGTTCGCGAACGAGACGTGCGGACCGCGCTCGAACATCACGATGTCCGCGTGTTCGTCGGTGCGCCGCGCCTTGGCCGCCGCCGCAGCGCCGCCTGCGACGCCGCCGATGATGACGATGCGCCGGGTTGGTGAGGTGGTCATCACTTTGCTCCATCCGTCTTCCCAGAAGACGCGCCGTTGACAGGTGCCGAGCCGGAACTGTCAGCCGGCTCGTTGCATTTGCAGCGGGCAGCCGGCGGCACATCGCCGAGGACTTGCTCGATGTGGGCGCCGCAGCCGGCGAAGGTGGGCTTTCCGCAATGATTGCACGTTACGCGACGACACATGGTGCTTGGCTCCTCATTGGCAGGTCCCTGGATGGGATGCGGACGGTTTGAGCCATGGGGCGCAGGAAAGGTTCACCGGCGGGCAGATGGCCGGCGAATCGAAGCCGGCAAGCAGGATTGGGTTCAGAGGCCGGCAACCGCTTTCATCGTCAGGGTGCCGTCGTCGTGCATCTTGGATAGGTTTGCCTGCCATTGAATAAGTCCGCGGCTCGGACGTTGAGCATCTACGGCGAATTCGGGCTCGCCGCGCTGGGAGACGCTGCAGGCCAGTCGGGCCTGCGAGGAGCCTGACCATCTGCCGCACGCCTACCGACACGGCGCGTTTGCCGTGCATGCGCCCGCTGCCGAAGAAGCTACAGGAGCCCGCATCGTGAGTACTGACCCTTCCCTCGCTGACGCCCCATCGGGCGCGCCTCCGCATCGTCCCCCGGCCGCTGCCGCACGTCCCGTCCAGCCCAAAGGCGGCAAGCTCGTCCCGATCGTCATCGTGCTGGGCGTCCTTGGCGTGCTGGCGGCGGGTGCCTACCTGATCGGGCACTCGGAGGCGCAGACCAACAAGGTCGCGCTGGCGTCGAAGGCCAAGCCCGTCACGGCGATTGTGGCAAAGTCCACGAGTTATCAGCCATCGCGCGTCTACGTGGGCACGCTGGAGGCCTGGATGACCGCGAGCATCGGCCCGCAGCTCGTGTCGGGCTATGTCGACACCGTGCTGGTGCGGCCGGGCGCGGTCGTCAAGCGCGGTGAAGTGCTGGCGACGCTCGACTGTCGCGATACGACTGCGGAAAACCAGAGCGTTGCGATGGAAGCCCGCGCGATCGACGCGCGGCAGAAGGCGCTCGCGGTGGAGTCGGCGCGCCTGCGCTCGCTCGTGCAAGGCCAGTTCGTGTCGGCCAATGAAGCCGAGCAGAAGTCCGCGCAGGCCATGGCCGAGCAAGCGCGGCTGGAGGCGATGAAGGCCAAGCTGACGCTCTCCGGGCTGGAAGTGAGCGATTGCATCCTGCGCGCGCCGTTCGACGGGGAAGTTGGGACGCGCACGATTGATCCGGGCGCCTTCATCCGGCCGGGCATGGCGATCGTCTCGGTGGTCGACCGCAGCACGGTGCGCCTGTCCGCGGACGCGCCGGAGATCGACTTCGACGTGGTTGCGCCAGGTCGCGACGTGCACGTGCGGCTCTCGGCCACGCGGCAGGAGCTGGTCGGGACGGTCTCGCGGCGCGCGCCGATCGCGGATCCGGCGACGCGCTCCGTGCACTTTGAAGTCGACCTGATCGATCCGGAACGCCACATTCCGGTCGGCACGACGGGCGAAGCGCAGTTGAACGTCGGCGCGGCGATTCCGGCAACGGAAATCCCCATCTATGCGGCGTCGGTGCGCGGCAGGAAAGCGACGGTCTTCGTGGTGGAGGGCGATGTCGCCAGGTCGGTGACCGTCCAGGTGCTGGGCGAGAGCGGTGGCAGCCTGTTCGTCGATCTCGCGCTCAAGCCCGGGTCGCTGGTGGTCACGGAGGGCCGCGCGCTCCTGGCGAATGGCGACCGCGTGACGTTCCAGGTCGAGAAGGAGACCGCAGCGCCAGCCGTCGCATTGCCGGCAGCCGCGACCGCGGAGGTCCGGCGATGACCGAACTCTCCCTGCGCAACCCCATCGCCGTCCTCATGTTGTGCATCGGTCTTGTCGTCTTCGCCGGCGTCGTCACGCCGCGCATGAGCGTCGACACGTTTCCCGAGCTCACGCCGCCCGTGCTGGTCGTCGGCACGATGGCGCCGGGCCTGGGACCAAAAGACGTCGAGAAAACCATCACCTGGCGCTTGGAGAAGTACGTCAGCGCGACGCCGGGCGTCGACCACGTCGAGAGCGTGTCGCGCAACAACCTGAGCATCGTGTACGTGTGGCTGAATTGGGGCACGGACCTCAATGCCGCGCAGACATTGGTGCAGCAGCAGGTGGCGTTCGCGATGTCCGCCGTTCCGAAATCGCTAGGTGTCCTGCCGCCCTTCGTGCTGCAGTACGATCCGTCCAATGCGCCGGTGGTGCAGGTCGCGGTCACGGGCGGCGGGCTGTCCGGGCCCCAGCTCTACGACTACGCGCTCAACAACATCGAGCCGATCCTCGAAGGTATTCCAGGTGTTGCGAGCGCGTCGATCAACGGCGGCCGGCAGCGGCAGATCAACATCGTCGTCGATCCGGTCAAGGCGCAAGCGCGCGGGCTGACGTCGACGGATGTCGCAGCAGCTGTGCGCACTTCCAATGCGCTGCTGCCGTCGGGCGAGTTCATCTCGCCCAAGTTTGACGCCAACGTGTACACCAACGCGATTCCAAAGCTCGTCGAGACGCTGGGCGAGGCGCCGGTGAAGCTGCTGGGCAGCAAAGCCGTGCTGATCCAGGATGTTGCGCGGGTCGAGGATGGCGGCGCGCCGGAGACGCA
>CAIXAA010000617.1 GCA_903917305.1 uncultured Myxococcales bacterium
CAAGACCGAGGCGTGGGCGCTGGCCGAGATGAAGACCGAGGCTGAGCGCACGGCGCAGCGGCAGGCGCAGAAGAAGGCCGCGGCTCCGGTGCAGCAGCCGCAGCAGGCGGCGCCGCGCGCCAGCCAGATGCCGTCGACGACGAACCAGGCGCCGACGAAAGACTAGGAACCCAACCGGAAACGATGTTGGCTCGTGTGTCGATCGGACCCGGGACGAGAGCGTCGAACTACGATCGTTGATCGCGCTCCCAGGAGCCGGTGCGTCCGCCTCGGGGCACTCGGCGACCCGAGAACACTGCCGAGCACCCAATCAGAAACGGGTCTCTGATTGCTGCTCTAGAACGGCAGGTAGCGCCGGGCGAGGCCGCGCAGCGCGTCGGGCCACTCCGCGGGATGCCGCAGCAACTCCAAAAGTTCAGGCTTGAACAGCGCGGCGACGAGACCGCGGCTGGCCGCTTGCGGGTTCGCGTCCGGCAGCCAGGTCACGTGCGCGTGGAGCCAGGCGGCCGCATCGCGCGCACCGGTGGTCGGCCAATCGGCGGTCGCGATCGCCAGCGCGACCGGATGACGCGCCGGGGCAGCCGCCACACGGGCACCGCGGCGCACCGCGGTCAGCACGCCGGCCAGTTGCTGGGACGGCTGGGCGTCCGCGTCGAGCAGCACCACGATGTCGGCGCGCGCGGCACGCAAGATGGCGTCCAGGCTGGCCATCGGCTGCGCCAGCCCACCCGGACGAAACAGCACGGGCACATGCGCCGCTTCGGCGAACGCGACACTCTCGTCGGTGGAGCCCAGGTCGAGCAACCACCAGCGCACGTCCACGCTATCGATGATCTGCTTCCACGCCTGCAAAGCCGGACCGACGCGCGGCGCGTGGTTGCGGCTGACCAGGAAGACGGCGCAGCTCGCTTGCACGGCCTCGGACGCCGCAGCGACGGCGATGGGTTCGCGCGTCTGGGCGGGCGACGCGGCGTCGCGGCGGCGATGGACGGCCTCGGCGGCCCTTTCCGCCATGGTCACCGTCCCTTCAGCGACGGGCTGCGGAGCGGCGGGGCGCTCCACGGCAGGCATGGCTTCCGGCGTCTCCTGCGCGCGGTGCTGCAGCGTGTGGCGTGCGGCGCGCTCGGCCATGGTCGGGCGCGACTCCACGGCCGGCTCAGGCGGCGGCGCAGGCACGTCGGCCACACCGCGCGAAGCCAGACGAGCCAGGCGGTTGCGCTCGGCGATCTCCGCCATGTCGAGCGGCTTGGGCCGCGGCGCGACCGGCTCGGGCACGGCCCGGTGGTGCTGGCCGGCGCGCAGGGCACGTTCCGCCATGCTCAGGGGCACCGGCGCACTGCGCGGCACTTCGTCGACGGCGGGCGGCGGACGGCGCGCAAAGCGCGAAGCCCGGTCGGCCATCGACAGGCTGGAGCGCGGCGCCTGCGGAACTGGCGGCGCGGATTCGGCGGCCGGAGCCGGGGCAGGTTCGGGTGCCGGAGCCGGAGCCGGAGCCGGTTCGGCGGCCGGAGCCGGAGCCGGTTCGGCGGCCGGAGCCGGTTCCGGTTCGGGTGCCGGGGCCGGTTCGGGTTCCGGTTCGGGTTCCGGTTCGGGTTCCGGTTCGGGTTCCGGTTCGGG
>CAIXAA010000618.1 GCA_903917305.1 uncultured Myxococcales bacterium
AAGTATTCCCGGGCACTTGGCCTGCGCGACCACGCGGCGCTGGATCGCCTGGACCGTGCGCGCGCCTTCCTCCAGCCCGGCGGGGCGCCGCAAGAGCGCGTGTTCGGACTGCCCTATTTCGCCGCCCGCTTCGGACCGCGCGAGTTTGTCCAGTGCGTGCTCGCCGCGTGCCAGCCGTTCTCCGGCAAGCTGGAGGACCTCTGCCCATGACCGAGCGCCTCAACGTCGGAATCACGTGCTTTCCGACGTTCGGCGGCAGCGGCATCATCGCCACCGAAGTCGGCCTGGGCATGGCGCGCCGCGGCCACCGCGTGCACTTCATCTCGCGCGCCCTGCCCGTGCGCCTCGATCGCAGCGCCGCCGGCGTGTTCTTCCACGAAGTGACGGAGAGCGACCACCCCGTGCTGCACCCCGGCGGCGCGTATCCGATCGCCTTGGCCTCGAAGATCATTGAAGTCTCCGGCTACGAGCAGCTCGACGTCCTGCACGTCCACTATGCCGTGCCGCACGCGACCTCCGCGTGGATGGCGCGCGAGGTGCTGGGCGCGCGCGCCCCGAAGCTCGTGACGACGCTGCACGGCACGGACATCACGCTGGTGGGGTCGGACCCGAGCTACCTGCCGATCACGCAGTTCTCGATCCAGAAAAGTGACGCCGTCACGGTGCCTTCGGCGTTCCTGCGCGACGCGACGTACCAGCAGCTGGACTTGCCGCGGACGCTGCCCATCGACGTCATCCCCAACTTCGTCGACACGGAGCGCTACAAGCCGCTGGCGGCGCCGAACCGGGAGCCCCTGCTCTGCCTGTTCGACGATCTCGGCGCCGACGAGCCGGTGCTGTTCCACGTCTCGAACTTCCGCCCCTTGAAGCGCGTGTGCGATGTCATTGCAATCTTTGCCGAAGTGAACCGCGAGCGGCCCAGTCGCCTGATCCTGGTCGGCGATGGACCGGATCGCTCCGTCGCCGAGCACACGGTGCGGCACTTGGGGCTGCACCGGCGCGTGTGCTTTCTCGGCAACCAGGACCGCTTCGTCGACTGGCTGGCGCTGGCGGACGTGTTTCTTTTGCCGAGTGAGACCGAGAGCTTCGGCCTGGCCGCGCTCGAAGCGATGAGCTGCGGCGTGCCCGTGGTGGCGTCGGAGGTCGGCGGGCTGCCGGACGTGGTCGTGCCGGGCGAGACGGGCTGGCTGGCGCCGGTCGGCGATGTGCCGCGCATGGCTGCGCAGGTGCTCGACCTCATCGCCAATCGGGCGCGCTGGCTGGACTTTTCGCAGAAGGCGCGAGCGCGGGCCGTGTCCCACTTCGCACGCGAACCAGCGCTGGCGGCCTACGAAGCCGTCTACCGCCGCGTGCTTACTTCTTGTCCTTCCAGTCCTTGAGCGCCTTGGCGACCTGGTCCTTGTAGAAGAAGTTCGAGTCCTTCTCCCCGAGATCCCAGGCAATCTGCGCGAACTTGCGCGCTTCCGCGTAGTTGCCCTGCTTGGCCAGGATGTCGGCCTTGATCCAGTTGTTGAACCACGTCGAGCTGATGGCGATCGATGCGTCGATGTAGCTGAGCGCCGCCGGCAGATCCTTTTGCGTCTCCGCCATGTAGCGAGCCGCGTTGGCGTGCGGCCGCCAGGCGCCTTCGACGGCCTTCTTGATGTTCGCCAGCGCCTGCGCCGTCGTGTCGACCTTGATGGGCACGGAAACACGCAGCTTCTCCCACTCCAGATCCAGCGACGTGTCATTGTCCGTCGTGCCGGCGAACACGAACGTCATGCGCTCGCGCAGCGGGATGGCCGCTGTCGTCGCCTTGACGCGACCGAAGTCCTGCTTGGCGTCGTACTCGCGCGCCGCATCGCCCATGGCGAGGTTCTTGTTCAGCACGATGTCCCAGCCCTTGGCGCCGGGAAACGAGACGATGGCGTAGGTGCCTGCCGGAACGGCGAGGCCGCCGAACGTGACGTCGCGGCTGAACGTGATCTTGGTCGCGGCGTTGGCGCCCGTGCGCCACGGCTTGTCAAATGGCACGACATCGCCCCAGATCTTGCGGCCTTTGACCGCGGGGCTCGAGTACTCGACTGTGATGTCGGTCAGGCCGACGTGTTGCATCACCTTGGCCGCCGGGCTGGGCGACGGCAGCTCGAGGTCGGCAAAGGCCGGCATCGCGCTGAGCGCGACCGTGGAAGCTGCAAGAAAACCAAGCCATGTCTTGAGGTTCACGAGACGACTCCTTGTGATTGTAGGTGGCAGTTGGCCGCAGTTTAGTGGCGCCGCGTCAGGGTGTCCACGCCAAGCTGCGGTGCGCCTGCCGCCGCGCCGCAGGTCAGCGCTTCGCGCGCCGCGCCAGCTTGTCGCCCGTGCCGCCACGCGGACCGAGATCGAGCGACACGGCCGCCTGACGCCCCTGCTCCCACGCCGAGGCATCCACGCGCAGGCCGCGCCCCTTGCCCAAGCGCAGATGTTCGCTGACGAATCGATCGAGCGCTTCGCGGTGGGCATGCGCGGCCGGATCGACACGCACCAGGGCCGCCGTCGTGAACTCCTCGCGCACCTGCTCCTCGACGTGCGCCAGGCGGTCGGCCACCGAAGCGACTGCGCCCACGCGAAACGCCTCGTGCCACTGGCGATCCTGGCCCGCGCCGTGCGTCGCGGACAGCCACTCGATGCGCGCGACCAGCCACGTCCAGAGTTCGAGCACCGCCGCCCGATCGCGCGCCCTGCCCACCAGCACGATCGCCTGATCCTTGC
>CAIXAA010000619.1 GCA_903917305.1 uncultured Myxococcales bacterium
TCGGGCGCGTCCGGATGCTTGGTCAGGAAGTCGAGCAACGCCGGGGTCGAACCGTCGCGAATCGCGTTGTCCCAAGCGGCCAGGACACCTTCGCGCTTGGCGGCTGCACCGGCCGGCGCAACCGGAGCCTTCGGCTCGGGGGCCGGCGCAGGCGGAGCCTCGACCGGAGCCGGTGCCACCACCGGAGCGGGGGCCGGAGCCGGAACTGGGGCCGGAGCCGGTGCCGGAACTGGAGCCGGAGCCGGTGCCGGAGCCGCCTCGGGCACAGGCTCGGGAACCGGCGCCGCCGCAACCTCCGCCTTCTTGTCCTTGCCCTTTGTCTTGGTCGCTTTGGGCTTTTCGGCCGGCGCTGCCGCCGGTGCCGGGGGCGGTGGCGCGGCGGGCGTCGGCGCCGCGGGCGGCGTGCCCCAGTACACGCACTGGCAACTCCACTGGTACTCGGTGCGCGGCTCGCTCTTCTCGTCGATCTTGGTCGCGCCGCCCGGCAGGATCACCTTGTGCTTGACCACGACGGTCGACTCGATCTTCTGCACCTCCACGGCCGCAATGCCATTGCAGCCGCGGCGCGCGGCCTCGCCCTTGAGCGCCTTCTCCGCCGCCGACTTCTCGCCCGCATCCGAGCGTTTGCCCAGCTTGAGCGTTCCGACGATCTCGATGGGCGGCGGCAGATCCTCGGCCTTGTCCGCGACGCGCACTTCGTCGTAGACCGACAGGCGCTTGTGCGCCTGGGCCGTGGAGGCGCGCTCGAACTCGGCTCCCGCACAGCCACTACCCGCCACACCCAGAAGAGCCAGCAGCAGCCCGATTCGCCTTGTCATCGTGAACCTCCGGTCGCAACAGCCAGGCTGCGCGGGGTCGGGAGTATAGGGCCGGGCCTTAGGGTGGGCAACGGCCCTCGCCGTGCTACAATGCTGCGCCCTCTCGCCGGGCAAGCCCTTTGAGAACTGGAGACGAATCGCCATGTCCGCCGAACTCGACCGCGAGATCCACCGCCGCCGCACCTTTGCCATCATCAGCCACCCGGACGCCGGCAAGACGACGATTACCGAGAAGTTGCTGTTGTTTGGCGGAGCCATCCAGCTCGCCGGCGCCGTCAAGGCCAAGAAGTCGCAGCAGTCGGCGCGCTCGGACTGGATGGCCATCGAGAAGGAGCGCGGCATCTCGGTCTCGACCGCGGTGATGTCCTTTGAATACCGCGATCTGGCGCTGAACCTGCTCGACACGCCGGGCCACAACGACTTCTCCGAGGACACCTTCCGCACGCTGACGGCCGTGGACTCCGTGCTGATGGTCATCGACGCCGCCAAGGGCGTGGAGACGCAGACGCGAAAGCTGTTGGAAGTCTGCCGCTTGAAGCGCACGCCGGTCATCACGTTCATGAACAAGCTGGACATGGATGCGATGGGGCCGCTGGATCTGCTCGACAACCTCGAGAAAGAACTGGGGATGAAGTGCACGCCCTTCACCTGGCCGATCGGCATGGGGCCGCACTTCAAGGGCGTCTACGATCTGCGCGACAAGACCGTGAACTTCTACCTGGCGGCGCAGCGCGGCCGGCGCAATGAGCGCGAGATTCTTCCAGATCTGGAGTGCGACGCCGCCAAGGAGCTGCTCGGCCTCGACCGCGAGACGCTCATCGAGGAGACCGAGCTGCTGCACGGCGCCGCGCAACCCTGGGATGAGCAACAGTTTCTCCGCGGCCAGCTGACCCCCGTGTTCTTCGGCTCTGCGCTCAACAACTTCGGCGTCAAGGAGCTGCTCGACTGCTTCTGCGACCTCGCCCCGCCGCCGCAGCCGCGCGAGACGACGACGCGCATCGTGCTGCCCGAAGAGGAGAAGTTCAGCGGCTTCGTGTTCAAGATCCAGGCGAACATGGACAAGAACCACCGCGATCGCATGGCGTTCTTGCGGGTCTGCTCCGGCAACTTCCGCCGCGGCATGCGCCTCGTGCACGTGCGCACCGGCAAGGACCTCGTCGTGCGCAACGCGATGACGTTCCTCGCCCGCGATCGCTCCATCGTCGAGGACGCGTGGCCGGGCGACATCATTGGCATTCCCAACCACGGCACCATCCGCATCGCCGACACGTTCACCGAAGGCGAGGCGCTTTCCTTCACCGGCGTGCCGAGCTTCGCGCCGGAGCTGTTCCGGCGGGTGCGCCTCAAGGACCCGATGAAGGCCAAGCAGCTGCAGAAGGGCCTGGAGCAGGTGTGCGAGGAGGGCGCGGCGCAGCTGTTCCGGCCGCTCATCGGCAGCGACTACATCGTCGGGGCGCTCGGCGCGCTGCAGTTCGAGGTCATCGAGGCGCGCCTCAAGGAAGAATACAGTGTTGACGCGGCCTTCGACGGCATGTCGTTGCAGAACTGCCGCTGGGTGGCCTTCGAGCACCCGGCCGGCACGACGGCGCCACAGGCCGCGCAACTGCGCAGGACCTTTGAGAACGCCTACACCAAGGACCTGTTCCTCGATGGCGCCGGCAACCTCTGCCTGCTGACCGAGACGCGGTTTCGCGCCGACTACATCGCGGAGAAGAACCCGGGCGTCCGCCTGCGCAACACCGTGGAATTGCATTGAGGGTAGACTGCGGATGTAGATATGTGTGAGGCGAGCATTTTGATGCAGCTTGGCTCTTGCATCTCAAGTCAGCGATCCGTAGCTTGACCCTCACTTCTACGCCCTGTTTCGCACATGGGAATCCTGAGAAGGCTGCGCGACCGCGCCCCTCTGTGCGTGATTGATCTCGAATTCGATTCTGGAGGAACTCGATGCGCTGTTTGTCCGCTAGCCTGCCCCTCTTGGCCATCCTGGCCGTGACCCTTGCCGCCTGCACCACGAACAACGGCGCGGCTCTCGCGGCGTTGACCGGCCAGGTCTCGAATGACACCGGCACCTTCGCAGGGCCGGATGCTGGCATCAGCGGCGCTGACATCAGCAGCACCAAGCCCGACGTCGGCACGACGCCCACCCCGGATGTCGGCGTGACCAGCAAGTGCGGCAACGGCGTGTGCGACGCAGGCGAGTCGGCGGCCAGCTGCCCGGCGGACTGCAAGATCGCGCCGCCGACGTGCAAGACCTATGCGGACGCCCAGCCGATCCTCGTCGCCAAGTGCGGTGCCTGCCACAACTTCGGCGACAGCTGCCAGGCGATCGACCAGACGACGGGCGCGGCCATCACGGCGCTGTCCATGATGCCGGGCAACATGCCGCCCAAGAACAAGCCGGCGCTGACCGCGGCGGAAAAGACGTTGCTCAATGACTGGTTCAGCCACGGCGCGCCCTGCGACGCCAGCGGCTGCCAGGCCAGCGGCCCGGTGTGCGGCGACGGCAACTGCCAGGCGCCGGAGACCACGGCCAGCTGCCCGAGCGACTGCAAGATCGCCGGCCCCGTCTGTGGTGACGGCAAGTGCGACCCCGGCGAGACCGCGGCGAGCTGCCCGGGCGACTGCGGCTCGGTCCTGACCCAGTGCGGCAACGGCGTGTGCGAGACGGGCGAGACCGCGGCGAGCTGCCCGGCGGACTGCAACAAGGTCATCGCGGCGTGCGGCAACGGCGTGTGCGAGGCCGGCGAGACGGCAGCGAATTGCGCGGCGGACTGCGGCACGACGACTGGCCCGGTGTGCGGCAACGGCAAGTGCGAAACCGGTGAGACGGCGAGCAGCTGCCCGAAGGACTGCGGCACCGTGACGCCGACCGGCAACTACTGCGACACGCACTGCTCGACCACGCAGCAGCCGTCCGGTTGCTACTGCGACGACCAGTGCAGCAACTACGGCGACTGCTGCATGGCGGACGGCTCGATGCCCAAGACCGCGAACAAGACCTGCGCCGGCACGTGCGGCCTGTGCAACGGCAGCGGCACGGCGCCCGGCCCGGTGTGCGGCGACGGCACCTGCGACGCCGGCGAGACCGCCAAGAGCTGCCCCGCGGACTGCGGCACCACGACGCCGACGTGCGGCAACGGCAAGTGCGACACGGGCGAGACGGCGACGAGCTGCCCCGCGGACTGCGGCGGTTCGACAACGTGCA
>CAIXAA010000620.1 GCA_903917305.1 uncultured Myxococcales bacterium
CACCGCGGAAGATGTTGCCGCCGCCGATCACGATGGCCAGCTGCACGCCGAGATCGGCCACCGCCTTGCACTCGCGGGCGATCGTTTCCAGGGTATCGGGGTCGATGCCGTAGCCGCGGGTGCCGGCGAGGGCCTCTCCGCTGAGCTTCAACAGGATTCGGCGGTACTTCGGCATGCGCTCCCCTGCAGCGGCCAAGGTGCCGTGCGTCGTGTCGGGGGCGGTTTACACCTTTGGCGTGGTGCGGGCAAGGTGCAGGCCGCACAGCGGCGCGGGCGTGCTCGCGTGCGTGCGTCCGGTTGGGCGAATCCGGCCTGGGGCCGGGCCGCGCCCTGCCTATCCCTCGGCAGCCATGCGCTCGACTTCCGCAACGAAGTCGTCGGTCTTCTTGGCCAGGCCCTCGCCGAGCTCGTAGCGCGCAAAGCGCCGCACCACGATGTTCTCGCCGGTCTTGGCGACGCGCTCGGCCAGAACCTTGCCGACTGCCGTGCCCTTCTCGTCCTTGACGTAGGGCTGATCCAGCAGGCAGACGTCCGCGTACCACGCCGTCAGCTTGCCTTCGGCGATGCGCGGCACCAGGGCCTCGGGCTTGCCCATCTCGCGCACCTGGGCCTCGAAGATCTCGCGCTGCTTGGCCATCGCGGCCTCCGGGATCTCCTCGCGGCGCACGTAGAGCGGCTGCATCGCGGCGACCTGCATGCACAGGGAGCGCACGAGTTCCGAGAACTCCTCGGTATTGGCCACGAAATCGGACTCGCAGTTCACTTCCATCATCACCGCGAGCTTGCCGTCGTGGTGCACGTACGTGCCGACGCGGCCTTCGACGGCCGTGCGCGTGGACTTCTTCTGCGCGGTCGCCATCGACTTCTTCTGGAGGTACTCGATCGCCTTGTCCTGAGCGCCGTTGCTCTCGACGAGGGCCTTCTTGCAATCGCCCATCGGGGCGCCGGTCAGCTCGCGCAAGTCCTTGATCATCTGGGCAGAAATCGTCGTCATGTCATCCTCGGTAGCGCTGTGGCCGCGGACACCCGGCACAGGGGCCCGCGGGTCGATTCGGTGGATTGTCGGCGAAAACGGTAGGAAACCGCTTAGATCTCTTCGTCGTCGGCTGCGTCGTCCGTCTCATCGGCGACCACGGCCTCCGCGGCGTCGGCGTGGCGCGGCTTGCGGATGACCTCGACGTTCTCCGCCAGGGCCGCGGAAGCGGCCGGAGCCGCGCCGCCTTCGAACTCGCGGCCGAAGTGCTCGCGGCTCATCGCGGCGCCGGTCAGGCAGGCATCGGCAGCCGCTTGAACGAACAGGCGAATCGAGCGCATGGCGTCGTCGTTGGCCGGGATGACGTAGTCGACCAGGTCCGGATCCGCGTTGGTGTCGACCAGCGCAACCACCGGAATCTTGAGGCGACGCGCCTCGGCGACGGCGATGTGCTCCTCGGTCGGGTCGACCACGAACATCGCGCCCGGCATCGCCGGCATCGCGCGCAGACCGCCGAGGTTGCGCATCAACTTGGCGTGCTGCTTGGCGAGCGTGCTCTGCTCCTTCTTGGGCAGGCGCACGGCCATCTCGGGCGCGAGCATCCGCTCGATCTCGTTCATGCGCTCGATCGAGGTCTTGACGGTGCGGAAGTTGGTCAGCGTGCCGCCGAGCCAGCGGTGCGCGACGACCGGCATCTTGGCGCGGCCGGCCTCTTCCTTCACGATGTCGCGGGCCTGGCGCTTGGTGGCCACGAACAGGACCTGCTCGCCGCGCGCGGTGACGCGCGAGAGGAAGTTCTGGGCATCCTTGAGCAACTTCGCGGTCTTGCCGAGGTTGATGATGTAGATGCCGTTGCGCGCGCCGTAGATGAACGGCTTCATCTTGGGGTTCCAGCGACGCGTCTGGTGACCGTAGTGGGCGCCCGCCTCGAGCATTTCGCGAATCGTAACCGTCATGTGCGTTCTCCGTTGAACCTCCGCCCCCGGCTTGCATCGCCGAAGTGGCGACACGGAGTGGGACGCGACCAGACCTTGGCCGCGCGGGGACGTGCGTAGTACCCGCCTGTGGATTTCCGCGAACTTTCCAGATCTTGCGCAGCGCGGTTGCGTGCGGGCGACCCGGATCAGCGGCGAAACCGCCAAGCGAGGCGCGGGAGTTTAGCACGGCGACAGCGTCTGGCAATCGTTCGTTGACGGCTAGTCGTTGGCGAGCGCCGCCCGAAGCGCCACGGCCGAGCGCAGCGGTGTCGACACGGCTTGGGCGACCAGCTGCGCGACGCGCTCTTCGACGCTGCGCAACCCGGCGGACGGCAGGTGGCGCGCCACTTCGGCGTCCAGACCGCGAGCGCTCAAGGCGCGCAGACCGAGCAGCACGTCGAGACCGATGCGCTGCGCGGAGCCCTCGGCGCAATTGCGGCACAGCAGCCCCTGGCCGGCGTGCGCCCACACCGCGCCCTCGTCCAGGTGGGCGCCGCAGCGCACGCACGCCTCCAGATCCGGCAGCAGGCCCATGACGCGCAGCCACGTCACGTCGATCGCGAGGCGCAGCGGCCGCAGGACGCCTTGCACGCTGCCGGCGGCCAGGCTCCAGGCGTCGCAGAGCCAGAGGTAGAGCGGCACGTCGGCGTGCTCCGGCTGGCTGGCACAGAGCGCCAGCTCCGCGGCGTAGGAGGCGAGGCAGAGCTGGTCGTAGCCGACCGAATCGCCAAGCCATGCGCGGCGTTCGCTCGTCGTCGCCAGGACGGGCAGCCGGCCGCGGCCATGGCCAAGGTTGACGTCGAGCTCGCTGAACAGGCGCAAGCTGCCGCCAAAACGTTTGCGGCTGCTGCGCGCGGACTTGGCAACGGCATCGACGCGACCGAGCTCGGCGCTCAGCAGGGTGACGATCAAATCGGCGTCGCCGAGCGGCTGGACGCGCACGCAAAGGCAGGATCCGAGGGAAGTGGGCGAGGACATGACCGCTATCCAGCCAGAACCAGCGCGGCTGTCAATGCTGGCGCAGCGGTCCGGTGCCCGGCATCGGCGTCGGCGGCAGCGCCGGGAGGCGGGCCGTGGCAGGCGCCGTGATCGCGGCGGGCCGGCCAGCGACCTGCACGGGGCGCTTGCGGTTCACCGACCACATGAAGACGACGGCAATCGCCGCGGTGGCCACCAGCAGGAAGGCCTGGGCCGGCGACAAGGAGCGCGACGGCTTGGTATGAACGCGAAAGTAGTCAGGCAGTTGCGAGGACGCTGGCGGCAGCGCCGCAACCGGCTCGTCGGTGCGCACGGCGACCTGCTGCTCGTAGGCCTCGAGCATCTGATCGACGTCGAGATCCAGGTATTGGCAGTAAAGCCGCAAGAAACCGCGAACGTAGACGGGAGCGGCGATGTCCTCGAAGTGGTCGCCTTCGAGCGCGAGCAGCGAGGTGCGGGTGAGCCGGGTGGCACGGGTGACGGCTTCGAGGGTGGTGCCCCGCGCCTCTCGCCGTTGCCGCAATCTCTGACCCACTGAATCCACTCGAAACCCTCTCCCAGGAGACCGCACGTGCTCGAAATACGGCACACTGCTGCCTTGGCGGCTGGGGCGCGGTCATACAAGGGACGCTCGGCAGATGCAAGCTCCGCGCGACACCGGTGGGGTGATCAGTCCAGGCGGCGCAGGGCTTCGACGGGCGGCTTGCCCGCGGCGCGCTGTGCGGCGAACCACGCGGCGGCAAAGGCCAAGAGCGTCGCAGCGCCGCCCGCGAGCAGGAACGAGGCGGGCTGCACCAGCACCGGCAGACGCGAGATCAGGTAGACCTGCGGGTCCAATGGATAGCCGATGGCGTCGAGCGCGAGGCAGGCGAGGCCGCCGACGCTCAGGCCGATGACGGTGCCGGCCAGGCCGACCGCGAAGCCCTGGGCCAGGAAGATGGCGGCGACGGAGCGGCGCGTGGCGCCCATGGCGCGCAGGATGGCGATGTCACGGGCGCGCTCGTGCACGACCACCGCCTGCGTGCCGACGACGTTGAGGGCGGCCACGAGGACGATGATGAACGGAAACAGGGACATCGCGATCTTCTGCATGCGGGCGGCGTCGAAGATGTTGCGGTTCATCTCCTCCCAGTCGAGCACGCGGTAGGCGCCGCCGCTGCGCACGACGCCCTGGCGCGCGACACGGATGCCGGTGACCCAGTTGTCGACGGCGCCGACGGCGTCGTCCGGAGCGCGGATCTCCAGGCCGGTCGAGGGGCTCTCCTGCGCGTCCACCAGCCGGCGGCGCAAAGCCAGGCTGGCGCTGAGCAGTTCGGACAGCGTGGTCGGCTCCAACGCGGCGCGGAAGGCCTCGACGCGGCTGCTGGCCAGGATGGGATCAGTGACGCGGACCTCGACCCAGCGCGCGATGTCGCCGCGACCGAGGAAGCGTTGCGCGGTGCGGAAGTCGCACAAGGCGAGGCGCTGATCGTGATCGTGAAAGCCGGTGCGCAGGATGGCCGAGACGCGAAAGCGGCCCAGGGCGCTGGCCGACGCGCTCTCCGCGCCGCGATCCATCCCGCGCATCGGCGAGACCGCGCGCACTTCATCGCCGACGTGGACTTGCAGGCGCTTGGCCAGGCCCTCACCCAGAGCGATGCTCGGAAGCGTGCCGGCAAACGCGATCCATTGCGGCGGATCGGACACGATCTGACTGACGGCTTCGGGCAGATGCACTGCCAGCGCGCCCGGTTCCAGGCCGACGACCGCAATCGCCGCGGCCGAAGACGCCAGTTCGAGCGGCGGCGGCGCCACGAGGTGCGCCTTGGCGCCGGCCAGCACGGCGACCTGCGTCTCCTCCACGCCGAGCTCGATGCGCTGCGTCTGCTGCGCCCCGTCGGC
>CAIXAA010000621.1 GCA_903917305.1 uncultured Myxococcales bacterium
GCCGTAGTGCTTCTCCAAGTGCTCGGCGCGCAAGGCATCCATCAGCCCTCCAGGGCGCGGGCCGGATCGACCCGCAGCGCGTGGGCGATCCCCAGCAAGCTCGCGACTGTGCTGATGGCGAGGACCAGCGCGAAGACGGCGAGGATGGTCTCCGGCGTCAGCACAACGCGGCGCGGAAAATGGGGAAAGGCCTGCACGCCAATGGCGACCGCGATGCTGTAGCCCACGACGCCGATCGCCAGCGCCTGCTGCAGCACCATGCCGCCAATGCGCGACGGCGAGGCACCGATGAGCTTGAGCACCGCGATTTCGTGGGTCTTGTCCAGGGTCATCATGTAGACGACGGCGCCGATGAGCAGCGACGAGGTCACCACCAGGATCAC
Organism: uncultured Myxococcales bacterium; assembly: GCA_903917305.1. Lineage (GTDB taxonomy): Bacteria > Myxococcota_A > UBA9042 > UBA9042 > UBA9042 > CAIXAA01. The sequence continues at coordinate 384 of CAIXAA010000621.1, forward strand.
CGCGAACAGCGCGAGTTGCTTGCGAGGCTTCTCTACCACGCCATCCAGGAGGAGACGTTCTTGCTGCGCGGTCGTGAAGACCGAGGTGTCGGGCCACTCGGCGAGAGCTGCCTTCACCGCCTCGACGCGTCCCGCTGCCACGTCGACGAGCACCGCGGCGATGGGCGGGCTCGCGATGGCGGGGGCGTGAAAGTCAGGGTCGCCGGTGAGCGCTTCGAGCCCGGGCTGGGCGCGGCCCAAGTCGGTCTGCCGCAGGCGCTCCGTGCGCCGTTCACGTTCGGCGCGGATCGCGTCGCTCGGCGTGTCTTCGGCCAAGAGCTGGGCATCCGCGACCGTTGCGAAGATCAGGCCATCGCCGCCGGATGCGAGCACCTGCTTCGTCAGCCCGACCACGCGAAGCTCCTCACGCGCCACGTGGATCACGTCGCCGATCGCGAGGCCGAGCGACGCATCCGCAATGATCTCGCCATGCGGCTGGCCGATGGCCCGCCCGCGCGTGATGGCAAGGTCCTCGCCGCGGTCGACCGGGAAGTCCAGGCCCACCAAGGCAAATCGAAGCGAACGGTCCGCTTGCTGGCGCTGCAGGACTTGGAAGGTGAAGGCTCGCGCCTGCTTGACCGAGGGCATGGCGGCCACGCGCGCGGCGATGGACGGATCGAGCCGCGAGCCGTCGGCGAAGGGCCCGCGCGTCCCCTGCTGCACGACCCAGAGATCGGTGTGCACCGAGCGCACGAGGATGGTCGCGTCATCGACCAACCCGAGGTAGATCCCCGCCATGGCGAGCACGACGGCGAACAGGAGCGCGACGCCGAGGCTGGTGCCGATGAAGCGGCCAAGGCGGTGCCGGACGTCGAGGTAGGCGAGGTTCACGGCTTGGCCTTCGACCAGATGCGGTCTTCGCTGAGCGCCGCGCCACCGTCGATGCCTGCGAGCACTGTGTCACCAGGCGACAGCCCTGCCGCGACCTCGACGACGTCGGTTCCGGCGATGCCCAAGCGCACGGGAACCCTGGCGATTCTCCCGCTGCGATCGACGAAGCAATAGGTGCCTTCGGCGTCGCGCTGGAGGTGCGTGAGCGGGAGACGGACGGCGCCCGCTTTGCGTTCGAGCTCGATCCAGACATCGGCGCGCTGCCCGACGGCGATGCGGTCCGGCGGCGCGCTGAGCAGCACGTCGACGCGCAGCTCGTGGGTCTGACGGTCGACCTCGCGTCCGATGCGATCCACCGTCCCTGCCATGAAAGCCGTGCCTTCGGCGCCAAGCCGCACGCGCACCGGCTCTCCGTCGCGCAGCCACGGCAGTGCGTTCTCGTCGATCCACGCGCGGCTCCACAGCCGATCCGTCGCGACGATGCGCAGCACGGTCGTGCCGACCGAGACGGTGTCGCCTGGGTCGCGAAAGCGGCGGATCACCAGGCCGTCGAAGGGCGAAACGAGCGCGGCGCGCGTGAGGATGCTGCGCCGCGCATCGGCCGTGCCGCTCGCCACGGCCACCTGCCGTGACGCCTCGTCCTGCGTGGCGCGAACGCGCCTGACTTCGGCCTGCGCGAGGGCCAGGCGTTGCACGGCGAGGTCGAGATCGCGCGCCGACCCAGAGCCTCCCGCGGCGAGCGCACGAATCCGTCCTTCCTCGATCCTGGCAAACGCGAGATCCGCCTCCGCACGCTTCATATCCGCGGAAACCCTGCCGATCGCTGCCTGCGCGAGCCCAACGCCGGAGGTCGCCGACTGCGCTTCGGCGGCCAGCTGCTCCGGCGCCAGCTGTGCGACGACTTGTCCGAGCTTGACCCGATCGCCTTCATCCACAAACACGTCCGACAGGCGCCCCACCATGTCGAAGCCCAGTTGCACCTCACGGCGGCTCTCGACGGTGCCGCGCCCGAAGGCTTCGCGGACGATGTCGCCGCGCTTGATGGTGTGGGCGAGCGCGGGGAGGGGCCGTGTCAGGCGGTAGCGGACGGCGAGTCCGACCAGCAGGACCACGATGGTGATCTTGAGGAAGGTCCAGGCGATGCGAAGAATGCGCGTTCGATTCATGGCGCTGGTGTCGCTCCCGCGGCCAGTGGTGGCGCGCGTTGCCAAGCCAGAGCCGGTTGCGGCGCGAAGGGTTCTGGAGCGCTTCACAGCGACGTCGCCGCTGCTGCAATCCTTGCGATGCGCCGTGGCTCCAAGGAGCAGCCTCGCCCTCATCGATGCGCAGGAGCAGTGGATGCCTTGGTTCCTGGCGACAATCTACGACCGGTTCATGCGCAAGGCAGAGGCGGCCAGTCTGGGCGATTGGCGGTGCGAGCTGCTCGCACGCGTGGCCGGCGATGGATTGGAAGTAGGTGCTGGAACTGGCATCAACCTCGCCTTCTACGGGCCGGAGGTGCGCAGACTCGTGATGACCGAGCCCGAGAAGGGGATGCGCGCGCGGCTGGAGAAACGCGCGGCGGCGACTCCGGTGGTTGGTCTGGAAGTCGTGGAGGCGTCGAGCGAGCGCCCCCAGGCGTCCCGCCGTCTACCACGCCCTTGCCATCAGCTCGCTGCAGAACCAAGGTTCCTTGTCGCGCGCAGGCTGCATCGGTCCGGAGGATACGCTACGTCTTCAACGTCTTCTGTTGGCGCTGCAGCATCAACAGTGCCTTGCCGGCCCGCGTCGCGCGGGTCTCCGCCTGCTTGGCGCCGCCGACCCAATCGCAATAGCCGCGCTTGTAACCATCCGATAGACAGTCGAAAAATGCCTTGGCTTCGGTGTCATCCGCCAGGACGTCGATCAACTCGATTGGAACGGCGACTTCGCCTTTGCTCGTCTGCATGTCGGCCCTCAGGCGCCTCGAGGCGCTCGCCCGCCACGGGCGCGGAAGCTGGATCGTAGCGGGTGCAAGTCCGGTCCAGCAAGAGCCGGCTGCTCGCGTGAAGCCCGAGAACCGGTCGATCGGGTGCCGCGCGCGCAGTTGCCGAGTGACAGGCGGGCGGGCGGGCGGCGGAACCGGCGCAGGTGCTCGCGTTCCGCGTTGGGGCCGATGCCTTGCCCCGTCTGGGCCCGGCTGCCATCCCCCCGGATTCCAAAGACCGGTGAGGCCTTTGACGCCCCGGCCGCGTAGGCCGATCAGGCGCTGGGCGCTTGTGCATCGAACCTGCGCGCCCAAACTCCAGGTGTTTGTCGCCGCGTGGTTGGTCCGCGTAGCCGTCACCCGGTCGGTCATCGGTTGTTTCTACTACCTGCGGCTGGCGCGTTCGGTGTACCTTGGCGCGGTGCCGGTTCCCGAATCCGTCCGCAGCGCCCTGAGCCTGCGCGTCGCCATGGCCGCCTGGTTCGTACCGCAGTGGACGAGGTCACATGCTCGCCAGTTCAGCGTGGGTGCCCGCTGCGCCTGCAGATCCGGCGCTGACGCTGCACGTCCCCGAGGACGACTGCCCCGATCCAGAGATCTCCATCGTCGTGCCAGCCCTGAACGAAGCTCTGACCATCGGCGACTTCATCGACTGGTGCCGACTGGGCGTCGCAAGGGCCGGCGTACGCGCCGAAATCCTGATCATCGACAGTTCGAGCGACGACACCGGACGCATCGCCCTGGCGCGCGGCGCACGGGTCCTGCGCGTGCCCAAGCTCGGGCTGGGACGCGCCTACATCGACGCGCAACCCTTCATCCGCGGCCAGTTCGTCATCCTCGGCGACTGCGATTGCACGTACGACTTCCGGGAGTTGACGCCGTTCGTCGACGCCTGGCGCGCCGGCCACGAGTTCGTCATGGGTTCGCGCTTCCTGGGCAGCATCGAAGACGGTGCCATGCCCGCCTTGCACCGCTACTTCGGCACGCCCCTGACCACTTGGATTCTCAACCGATTGTTTTCCAGCCGCTTCTCCGACATCCACTGCGGCATGCGCGGCTTGACCCGGGACGCCTTCCTCCGCCTCGGACTGCGCTCCCAGTCTTGGGAATACGCGTCGGAGATGATCATCAAATCCATTCACTTGCAGCTGCGCACCGCGGAAGTGCCGATCCACTTCCTCAAGGATCGCGAGGGCCGCCAATCCCACCACAAGCGCGCCGGGTGGCTCTCGCCCTGGCGGGCGGGCTGGATCAACCTGCGGGCGATGCTGGTACACGGCGCAGATTTCTTCCTCGTCAAGCCGGGTTGGCTGTTGCTGACGCTCGGCTTGCTTCTGGCGCTGCCGCTCTTGGGCGGCCCCATCGCCCTGGGACCGGTGACCTTCTCGCTCAACTGGATGCTGGCCGGCACGACCCTGGCGACCCTGGGCCTGCAGTGCATCTACACCGGTATTTTTGCCCGTATTTTGCACGATCCGCAGGGCGAGGTCCTCGGGCGCTGGCTGCGCGCGATGGCCTACGATCGCACGATGCTGCTCTGCGGCGCCGCGATGGCCACGGGAGTGGGGCTGTGCCTGCCGCTGGTTCTCGATTACGTGAACGGCGGGTTGCGCTTGGGGCCGCTGTGCGTGCACAACTACGTAGCGGTGGGCGGGCTGCTGCTGGCCATCCAGGCTTTCATGACTTTCACGTTTTCGCTGGTGTTGCACGCCTTTGCCGCCCAGCATCGGGAGCCGGCATGAGGATCGCTGCCTTCGGCGAGCACGGCAAGCTGACCATCGTGGACAAGTTTGGTGTCTGGCTGTCGCACCGCCGGGTTCGCCAGTTCCTGCCTGCCTTGCAGGGCCTTGTCGTCGGCGACTTTGGCTGTGGTTTCCATGCCAGTCTGACGCGGCCGCTGCTGGCGGACGTCGCGCACGCCTGGCTCGCCGATGTGCACGTCGATTCGCAACTCGCCCGGCACGCCAACGTCACGGTGGTCGAAGGCCTCCTGCCGCAATCGCTTCTCGCGATTCCCGATGCCACGCTGGATGCCGTCTTCTGCGTGTCGGTTCTGGAACACCTGGATGCGCCAGCCGAATTGCTGCGCCAGATCCATCGCGTGCTCAAGCCGGGCGGCACGGCGTTGCTCAACGTGCCGTCCTGGCGCGGCAAGACCTTTCTCGAGTTCTCGGCGTTCGTGCTGCACACGAGTCCCGCGGTCGAGATGGATGATCACAAAACGTACTATGATGTCAAGGATTTGTGGCCAATGCTCGTGGCCGCGGGTTGGCGTCCGAGCCGGATCCGCTGCTGGCCGCACAAGCTGGGCCTGAACACGTTTGCCGTGTGTCGCAAGGACGCGCCATGATGCGGCCGACGCCCGACAGCGAGGCGTGGAACAGCCACTGGAGCGCGTTCGACGCTGCCACGCGCCACAATCCCGCGCACAAATACCGGCGGGAACTGATCTTTTCCGCCATCACCGGCCACCGGGCGACGCACCTGCGCGTGCTGGACCTGGGCTGCGGGCAAGGCGATTTCCTCCGCGAAGCGCGGCGCCGCCTGCCGCACGCGGAACTGGCCGGCATCGACAAGAGCACGGCCGGGCTCGAGCTGGCACAGACGCGGGTACCCGACGCGCGGCTGCACTGCGCCGACTTCAGCGAGCCCAGCCAGTTGCCCCAGGAATGGCTGGGCCGCGCCAGCCATGTGGTGTGCTCCGAAGTGCTCGAACACCTGGATGATCCGCTCAACCTGCTGGTGAGCGCGCGGCAGCTGCTGGCGCCCGATGGCGTGGTCATCGTCACGGTGCCGGGCGGGCCGCGCACGGCCTTCGATCGCCATATCGGTCACCGACGCCACTACACACCGGCGCAACTGGCCGCGCTGATGGAGAACGCGGGTTTGGACACGCTGCACGTTGCCGGCGCCGGCTTCCCGTTCTTCAACCTCTACAAGACGGTCGTCCTGCTGCGCGGCAACCAACTCGCCCGCGACATCGACCAGAACCGCGGCGTATCGAAGGCATCGATGCTCGCCATGTCCGCCTTCGACCGCCTGTTTCGCTGGAACACCGCAAGCACGGCCTTGGGGTGGCAGACCTTCGGCGTCTTCCGGAAGAGGCGCTGATGCGCGCCCGCGCCACCGCCTACCTGCAGGATCGCCCCCGCGCCGCCGCCGCGGCGCTCGCCTGGCTCAGCGTGGCGGTGGTGCTGGCGCTTGTCCTGTCGCCTTGGTGGGAGGACCTCTCCAGCTTCGGCTTTCACGACTGGGACGTGCAGACCGCGCACCGCTACCTGGCCGTGAAGTCGCTCCTGCGGTACCACGAGTTCCCCGGATGGAATCCGTTTGCCTGCGGCGGCTTTCCCGCCTGGGGCTTCGTCGAGGCCGACACCGTCCTGGTCTCGCCGTTCCTGCCCGCCTACCTCGTGCTGCCCCTGAGCCTCGCCTTGCGCGTCGAAGTCCTCGGCATGGCGCTCCTGGGCGCGTGGGGCGCGTGGGCATGCGCGTCGCGCTTCACGACCAGCCGCGCGGCCCAAGCCCTGGTCGTGGTCCTGTGGGCCGTCAACGGTCGCTGGGCCCTGCAAACCGCGGCCGGCCACACCTGGCACCTCGCCTACGCTTACCTGCCGTGGTGCCTCTACTTCTTCGAGCGCGCACGCCTCGCCGAGTGGCGTGTCCGCGACCTCGCCCTCGGCAGCCTGGCGATTGCCATGCTGGTGTACGCCGGTGGCATCTACCCGCTGCCGCATACCGTCTTGATTCTAGGACTCTATGCCGTGCTGCTGGCCCTGCTCGAGCGCTCCGTCCGACCGGTGGCGATGCTGGCAGCCATGGGCAGCTTCGGCCTGCTGCTCTCCGCGCCCAAGCTCCTGCCGCTGCTGGACGGCTTCCACAAGGTCCCGCGCCTCATCGAGTCGCCGGAGGCCATGGATCTCTTCACCTTTATCGCCTTGCTGATGTCGCGCCACCAGGGCTTCTACGCGATGCCGTGGCGCCAGCCCTACTACGGTTGGCACGAGTGGGGCATGTACATCGGCGTCGCGGGCACGCTCGTGCTGCTGGTCGGCGCGTTCAAGGTGCGCGGCCGACGCAACATCGCGTTGTTGCTGGTGGGCGCACTGCTGCTCGTGTTGGGTCTCGGCGCGTTTGCGCCTTGGGCGCCCTGGACGCTGCTGCACACCTACCTGCCAGTGTTTCGGTCGCACCACGTACCGGCGCGCTTTCTCTATCCGGCCGTGTTGTTGCTTGGCCTGGTCGCGGCCGCAAGCGCGGGCCGCTTCATCGCCCGCCGGAGCGCGCGTGTGCCCTATGCCGATGCGCTTGCGGCGCTCGCGGTGCTGGCGATGGCCGTCGACATCGGCCTTGTCGCGCGCCAGCCCATGACCGAGTCCATGTGGATGGTGCCGCCCGACCACATCCCGACGGGGACGGCCTTCCACTTCGCACAAAGCCCGCCCTTCCAGTACAAACGCCACGACGCGTTTCGGCCGATGTACCCGGCAATGCTGGGCAATACCGGCGTCATCAAGTGCTACGGAGCACCGCCCTTGGACCACATCGGCGCGCGCGCCGTCACGGCGCCGGACTACCACGGCGAGGCGTAC
>CAIXAA010000622.1 GCA_903917305.1 uncultured Myxococcales bacterium
ATCATGCCGGCAACGTGGCAATCAGCTGCGATTCTGAGCAGTTCATCGAGCGTCGGCTGGGAGGAGCGGTGGTCGCTCACCGCGATCTCGCCCGCCGCAATGATGCGGTCGCAGTGCACGATGTCGCCGCGCACCGACCCGGTCAGCGTCTGCGGCGGCACCGTGTAGCCGCCGGTCATGCACCAGGTCGACACGCCGAGGTCTGCCAGGCAGCGGGCATTCGCCAGCAGGTCCGCCATGCTGCGCGTCACCGTGTCCGTGCCCAGCACGCCGATGGCGCTCGTCACGCCGCCCAGCGTCAGGTCCGTGAGCTGCACCGGCGGCACACGCGTCGCCGCGCCAGCTTCCCCGCCGCCGCCCGCGAAGTGCACGTGGCTGTCGATCAGCCCGGGAATCAAGCGAAAGCCTTGACAATCGAGCACTTCCGCATGCCAGGACGGCGGCGGCAGCTCCAGGTGCGGCGCGATGGCGACGATCTGGCCGCCCGCCACCAGCACGTCCTGACGGCCCAGCGGCGCAGGCGCAAACACATCTGCGCCCCGCAACAGAAGAATCGGCGTGGTCGTGGTCGGCATGGTCGGCTCCTCGTCACAGGGCCGCCAGAAATGACACTTTCTGGCGGCCCGCTGCGGCGAATCCCGCATCGGGTGAGCTTGCAGCCCAGCAAGCAGCGCACAGCGGTCGCCGGGCCGGCGACTCTGTCATCTTATCGCCCGGATCGGCAGTTGCGCGCAACGCCATGACGGCAGCCGCCGCAACCGCTACACTCGAGCTTGCACCGCCAAAAGGAACAACCCATGCCTGCTGCCCTCGAAGGCTTGCGAATCCTGGACTTGACCACGCTCTATCCCGGCCCGATGGCGACCGTGATGCTGGCGGACCTGGGCGCCGACGTCCTGCGCGTCGAAGCGCCGGACCGGCCGGATCTGCTGCGCTACATGCCGCCCTATGACGCCTCCGGGGAGGGGGCGACGTACCGCATGGCCAACCGCAACAAGCGCTCGATTGCGCTGAATCTCAAGGCGCCGGGCGGTATTGCGGTGATGAAGGCGCTGGTGCAGCACTATGACGTCGTCATCGAGCAGTTCCGCCCCGGCGTGCTGGATCGGCTGGGCGTCGGCTACGAAGCCCTGCGCGCCGCGCAGCCGCGCCTCATCTGGTGCGCCATCAGCAGCTACGGCCAGACGGGCCCTTGGCGGGACCGGCCGGGGCATGACATCAACTTCATGGCGCTTTCCGGCATCGCCAGTCACACCGGGCGTCCGGAGACCGGCCCGGTGCCGTCCAACACGCTCATCGGCGACGTCGGCGGCGGCAGCTTCGGCGCCATCACCGGCATCCTGGCCGCGGTCATCCACCGCATGAAGACCGGCGAGGGCCAGTTCATCGACATCAGCATGGGCGACGGGGCCTTGTGGATGAACGGCATGGCCGTCGCCGGCGCGTTGGCGGGCAACCACGAGCTGCGCCGCGGCGCCGGACCGCTCAACGGCGGCTCCGCGTACGACTACTACCGCTGCCGCGACGGCGGTTGGCTCGCGGTCGGCGCGCTCGAGCCCAAGTTCTGGAACATGTTCTGTTCCGCCATCGGCCACCCGGAGCTGGAGGACCACGACGCCGCCGATGCGGTCGACGCGGCCGCCCTGAAGGCGCGCATCGCGCAAGCGGTGTCTGAACGCGATCTGGTGGATTGGGAAGGTGTTTTCTCCGGTGTCGAGTGCTGCGTCGATGCGGTCCGCTCGACGCGCGAAGCCATGTCGCACCCGCAGTACGCCGCGCGGCACATGGTGGTTGACGTGCCGCTGCCCGAGGGCGGCATCCAGCGCCAACTCGGCAATCCGATTCACTTGAGTGCCTGTCCGCCGCGCTACGACAGCGCCTCGTGCCCCTTGGGGGCGCACACGCAAGAGGTCCTGCGCGAGATCGGCTTTGCCGATGCCGACATCGAGGAGTTGCGCGCCCACGGGACGCTCGCGTAGCCGTCCCATTACGCGCCAGCGATTCGGTGCTACATTGAAGCGGAACCCCTGGTGCGGAGGTGCTTCATGCCCGGTCGTTGGCAGCACATGCTGATCTTCTGGATGGCGTCGATCCTGCTTGGCTGCGGCGCGCTGACGCCGGTGCGGCGCCCGATGCAACTGCGCTTGGAGGCGGATCAATACGGCCAGGGGGCCACGTCGATGCAGCAGTTGTGCGAGCCGGGCATGTGCTACGTCGGTCAGCAAGTCTACCTGGACGAGAGCGATGTGCGCGGCGCGATGCTGCAGGAAGGCGAAGCGCAAGGTTCGCTGGTGCTGGAGTTCACGGAGGACGGCGCGCGCAAGCTCAAGCTGGTGACGCGCTCGAACAACGGGCGGCGGCTTGCGGTGGTGCAGGACGGCAAGGTCCTGGCGCTGTTCATGATTCGCGAGGAGATCGCCGGTGGCAAGGCCGAGTTGAGCGGCAAGCCGACGGACCTGCGCCGCATCTTCGAGTCGCTGACCGAGCCCGCCCGCCAACCGCCGGCGCCGTAGCGCAAAAGGAGCACTGCCATGCACCCCGTTGCTTTCGTTGCTGGAGCTACCGGCTTTGTCGGTCACGCGCTGGTGCAGGCGCTGTGCGCCAAGGGCATCACGACGGTGGCGCACGTGCGGCCCGATTCCTCGAAACTTGCGGACTGGCAAGGCCGTTTTGCCGCGATGGGCGCGCAGGTGGACACGTCGACCTGGCAGCTGCCGGCGATGACCGAGGCGCTGCGGCGGCAAGGCGTGACGCACGTGTTCTGCTGCATCGGCACCACGCGCAAGCGCAAGTCGCAGGCGTCGCGCCCGGAGGCCGAGACGTATGAGGCCGTCGACTTCGGCCTGACGCGGCTGCTGGTCGATGCTGCGCAGGAGGCGGGAAACGTGCAGCGTTTCGTGTACTTGTCCTCTGCTGGCACGAGCCAGGGCGCCAAGGGCGCCTACCTGCAGGCGCGCTGGAAGGCGGAGCAGGCGGTGCGCGCCGGCAAGGTGCCGTTCACGATTGCCAGACCTTCGATGATCCTTGGCGATCGCGAGGAGGAGCGGCCGCTGGAGCGTGCGGGCGGCAAGCTCGCGGACAAGGCGCTGCAGCTGATTGGCGCGTTGGGCGGCAGGCACTTGCGCGACCGCTACCGCTCGACCGACGACAAGACGCTGGCGGCGGCGCTGCTGCGCTACGGGCTGGATGCGGCGGCGGCGGGAAGCGTCGTGGAATCAGAGCATTTGCGCTGATTACTTGAGCGCCACGCCACCCGGGTAGCTGTAGCTCACGTAGTCCGAATAGCCGTACACGATCAGGCCAATCGGCTTGGAACCCAGGAGCTTGTGCGCGCCCGGCTTGATGGGCAGCCGCGCCACCGACCAGTCCGCGGACACGGCGCTGAAGCTCGCGGCGGCCACCAGCGTGCCGTCAATCGTCGCCGTCGCTCCGGTCGGCACGATCACGTTCACGTAGTTCGCCGTGTACTTGTCGGGCACCAGGAACACGTAATCCGTCAGGTACTGCTCCGATGCGACGCCCAGCACGAAGTCCGGGTCGCCGGTCTTGGCATCGCCCGCCTCCGGCATGTTCGGGCACTGCGCGTTCTTGGCGCACTGCAGCGGCGTCATCTGCACGTTCCAGTACCAGGTGCACACCTTGCCGCCCAGGTAGTTCGCGGTGCACACGTCGTTGTTCGGATTCGGCGCATCGGCCGACGCCATGAACTGCCCGACCTCGATGGGATTGTTCGCCGAGATCACGAAGTCGCCCGACGACTCGAACTCGAACCACTCGCCTTGTCCGAGCATCGGCACGGCGATCGTCTGCCCCTTGTCGTCCAGCTGCGGCGGGTCCAGCGTCACGACCGTCCCGTCCGTCGCCGCCAGCACGCGCCACGCGTCCTTCTCCTTGCCGCGCGGCTGCAGCTTGGTGGCCAGGTACTTGGTTCCCCAGGAGGAAACCGGGAAGAGCTGCTCCTCCATGTGGTCGCTGCAGCACGTCTTGGGGCAATCGTCGTTGGTCGCGCACGCCCAGCCCTGGAACTGGCACGTGCCGTTCACGCAGTGGTCGGTGTTCGGCGAATTCGACGCCTCCGAGCCGCCAAACACCGCGACCGCCTTGTCCGCCTTGATGTAGGAGCCGGTCGGGTCCGCACCGTTGAAATTCGTCTCGATGTTCAGCACTTCGCCTTGATTCAGGTCGAACTCGCGCGTCTCGCCGGGCGACATCGCCGGAATGCCCGGACCCGGCAGCGTCTTGGCCGACGACACCAGCTTGACGTGCGTCTTGTCCGGCTGCGTCGCGACGATCGTCAGGTAGCTCTTGAGTTCATTGACGCTTTGCTCGCGCGTCATCACCCAGTACTCGTTGCCGATGCCGTTGGACGGCAGCAGCAGCGACGCGTCATTGCTGAACACATCGACATTCGCCAATGGATTGAACTGGTAGGCCACGATCGGCTGGCTGGAGCTGATGCGGTACGCGTTCTTGTTGATGTTCGTCCCGTCCTGGTTCAGCGGCGGAATCGTCTTGCCGTCCGGGCCCTTCCATGACGGATCCGGCAGGTTGAGGATCTTGATCTGGCCGCCCGGCACCGTATAGGTCGCCTTCTGCCCGGTGCCCGCCAGCACCGTGACCGTCGCCGGCTTGTCCTTGGTGTTGGAAATAATGACGGAAAACTGCGCATTCTGGGCGTCGCAGAAGCCCGACGGGCTCGAGCACGGCACATACGCGTTGTCGAGGTCGACCGCCCAATAGTCGCAGCCGACGTTGGTGTTGCTCTTGATGTCGGAAGAGCAGGGGTTCAAGCACACGCCGCCGGTGCACGACCAGCCTTGCGCGCCGCAGTCCTGCGCGAGATCGAAGCCGCTGCCGTCGCCCTTGCAGACCATGGCCTTGTCGCTGTCGCAGACCTTGGTGCCCGGTGTGCACGCCTGGCACTTCGTGCCGTTGCAGACCTGATCGCCGGAACATTCCTCGACAATCTGCGTCGCGGTGCCGGCGTCGTTGCACTTGAGCACCGTCTTGCTCTGCGTCTGCCCGGCGGGCGCCTTGCCGCAGAACGTCTTGCCGGGCTGGCAGACGCGGCACTCGGAGTTGATGCAACTGGGCGTCGCATCGGGGCAAGCCTCGGTGTCGAAGCCCTTGCCGTCCGGCTTGCAGGTGTCGAGGTAGGAGGCGCCGTTGCACTGCTTGCTGCCCGGCACGCAGCTGACTTCCACGCACTTGTAGTTTTGGCAGTTGTTGGTGGTGGCCGCGCAGTGCAGCGGGACGAGGCACTCGACGCACTGCGCAATCGCGATGGCGCAGTAGGGCGTGCCCGGCAAGTCCTTGCAGGCCGCGTTCTTCGTGCAGCTCGGGCCGTCATAGCCGTCCTGCGGCGTGGGCGTGTCGAGGTCGACGAGGGTGTCGCTCAGGCTGTCCGTGGCGTCGTCGAGGAATCCGCTGTCGTCTTCGGTGGACGTCGCATCGCCGGACAACTTCGCGTCCTTGTTGCCGGTGTCGCCGATGCCGGCGCCGTCGGGCAACGTGTAGCCAGGGCCCGCGCCGGTGCTGGGTGTGCTGCAGGCGCTCGCCACAAGTGCGACGAGGCTGAAGGCCAGCGCCAGGGGGCGCGACAGGTTCGGGTGCGACGTCATGGTTCTCCTTGGCGCCGTGCGCCGCCGGACACCCGAGCATACCCGCCACCCGGCCTGCCGACAATGCGCAGTCGAGCGCTGCCTTTTTGCCGTGTGTCAGCGCGCTTCGCTGCGCAGGTGGCCGTGCCGCACGGCGTCAAAGGCCGCGCCGGCGCGCAGGGCAGCGTGGGCGGCATCGAGGGCTGCGAAAGCCTGCGGTGGCTGCAACTGCTCGAGCTGCTTGCGAATGGCCGCATCGACATCCACTGGCCCCAGGCCAAACGCGCTGCGCAGCCCGCCGACCGCCAGCGCCGCGACGCGCAGCTTGCCTTCGACCGTGTG
>CAIXAA010000623.1 GCA_903917305.1 uncultured Myxococcales bacterium
CCGAGTAGCTCCGCAAAGACTTCGGGGACTTTGGCAGCAAGGGCAGGGCGTGGGGCATGCGTCGGCATGCTTGTTCAAATAGGCCGACTTGATCGTTCTGTCAAGCTGCCCTATTTAGTCAAGTCTCTGCATGGCGCAACGCGTTCGTCAGCCACGCTTCCGGTCGCTGACCGTTTCATTCGCAAAACCTGACAATCCCCGTCAGCTTCTGCCAACGAAATGGTCGCGTCACGCGAGCACATGCCCACAGCGACCTGCCAGCCAGGCAGTCTCTGCGAGCGTCCAAGCCTACACTTGCACAAAGCAACACCATCCGTTACTTTGTGCTGGTACGGACTTTCTGCCAACCACCGGCGGACGTGCCACGGACAATGCTGAGCGCAGCGAACCAAGCATCGGAACCAGCACAACTACGCTCCGCAGCTGCGTTCCTCGACCAACTGCAGGCCCGAGGCCGCGCCTGTTTCACCACCGAGGAGGCCCGCCACGCCCTCGGTGGGACGGTCATTGCCACTCGCGCTGCGCTGCGACGGCTCAAGGCCAACAGACGGATTGCAGACCCTTACCGCGGCTTCCACGTCATCGTGCCCCCGGAGTACCGCGCTTTGGGGTGCAGGCCCGCGGAACAGTTCGTGTCCGAGTTGATGGCGCACATCGGTGAGCCGTACTACGTCGCTCTCCTCTCGGCCGCTGCGTACCACGGTGCCGCGCACCAGGCGCCCATGACGTTCCAGGTCATCGTGCCGACGGCGCGACGCGCCATCGAATGCGGTGATGTGCGCGTAGACTTCATTGCGCGCAACGACATGCAGGCGACGCCGGTGGTGCAGCGGAACACGCCGACGGGGGTACTGCGTGTGGCGTCAGCAGAGGCGACCGCGTTGGAACTGGTGGGCTACCCAGAGCGCTGCGGCTACCTGGACAACGTCGCCACGGTGCTGTCCGAGCTGGCAGAAGTACTCGATGCCGAGCGCCTTGTGGCCGAAGCTCAGCGGGTTCCGGTGGCGTGGGTGCAGCGGCTGGGCTGCTTGCTTGTGCGTGTCGAAGCCAATGACCTGGCCACCAGGTTGGAGCCCGTCATCGCTGAGCGCGGGATGTTCCTGGTGGCGCTCGCGCCGTGGAAGTCGATGGTCGGTACGCCACGCGATGCCCGCTGGTCCGTAGCCGTCAATGTCGATGTGGAGCCGGACACGTGATTCCAAGAGCATACATCACAGAGTGGCGCACCCATGCGCCGTGGAGCGCTGACGTCTGGGTCGAACAGGATCTCGTCATCAGCCGCGCGCTGGTCGAGATCTTCGGCGTGCCACAATTGCAGGAACGACTGGCATTTCGCGGCGGTACAGCGTTGCACAAGCTACATGTCCAGCCGGCTGCGCGCTACTCCGAGGACATCGACCTGGTGCAAGTCCGGCCAGGCCCGATCGGCGACACTCTGGACATGCTGCGCTCGGTCCTTGACCCGTGGCTGGGCGAACCCAAGCGCGTTCTGAAGGAAGGCCGCGCCAACCTGTTGTACCGCTTTGACTCCGAGGATGCGACGCCGCGCCCGATGCGCCTCAAGGTGGAGATCAACACGCGCGAGCACTTCGCGGAGTTGGGCCTGTCGCAGATGCCGTTCCGGGTGGACACGCGGTGGTTCAGCGGCGGTGCTGACATCACGACGTTCGCGCTGGACGAACTGCTGGGTACCAAGCTGCGCGCGCTGTACCAGCGCAAGAAAGGCCGCGACTTGTTTGACCTTGCACTGGCGATGGAGTCCTTGGCCGTGGACCCGGCCCGGCTCATCGCGTGCTTTCACAGGTGCATGGCGGAGGAGGACAACGCTGTGACACGCGCGCAGTTCGAGGCGAACCTCAACCAGAAGGCTGCGGACCGTGACTTCCGCGGGGACATGTTGCCACTGCTGCGCCCCGGCGTGACGTGGGATTTCGACAGGGCGATGGCGACGGTGCTGACCCATCTCGTGACGTTGCTGCCGGGCGACCCCTGGAAAGGTGCCGGGTCGTGAACGCAGGTCTTCAGGCCGTCAGCGCCCCCTCCGTGGTGACAACATTGGTGACAACATTGGTGACAACAAACCGTGTCGGACAGCGTCGCCGGGTGTCGCTGTGTGTCGGCAAGACCTCGAAACTACACGTATCATCAACAGCCATTTTGTCCGTTAAGGAGCTTCCCAAGCTGGATGTTGCGGGTTCGATCCCCGTATCCCGCTCCAAAGTTCCACGACATCACGGCCTTGGCGTACGTCGACCGAGGCTGGCATCTGCCCCCGACCGCGGAGCACCGGCACAGGCCGCTGCCGCCGGTCGTGAAGGGGCAATCCGCCTCGCTCCTGCGCAAGCGCGCCTGACCCTGACACCTGCGTGCCACGCGGCATTCCCGGAGGAAACGCCGCGGCCGGCACGCGGCTGCGATGCGGAGGTCGACGAGGCCGCGTGGCGCCCGTATCATCCGCCCTCCATGGCCAAGCCGCGCGGCGGCGAATCGCGCCAGGAACCCTGTGCGTTCGACGACCGCGCCCGCGGCCGACACTGAAAGCAAGCTGCACCCTGGCGCTGATCGTGCAGCAGACCGCAGCATGGGAACCGTTGCATGGATGTCTTCATGAAACCCGGACTTGCGCGACGTCGGCATCTTGCCCGCGTCAGCCGCTGGCTGTTTGTCGGCGCTTTGTTGTCCGGCTTGCCCCTGTCGGCGTTGGCGCAAGATCGCGTCCCTGATGCGATTCCTGCCGAAGCTGCCCGCGTCGTTCACCTTGCCGACGTCGAACGCGCCGCGCGCGCGCACCAGCCGCAGCTGGCCGTCGCCCGCGCTGCGGTTGCCGCGGCCCAGAGCCGGGTCGGCGCGGCGAACGCGAGCTACCTGCCGCAAGTCACGGGGACCGTGCAGTACCAGCGGACGACCGGGAACTTCGCGCCGCGGCCGGGCACCGTGGTTCCCGCGCATGCGGTGACGTCGCTGTCGCCGTCCTACGATCTCTTCAACTACGGCGTCTCGGCGTCGCAGCTGGTCTACGACTTTGGCCAGACGAGCAACCGCATCGGCGCCGCGAAGGCGGCCCGTGAGGCGCAGGAGGCGGTGGAGAAGTCGACCGACGTGCAGGTCGTGTTCGCGGTGCGCCGGGCGTACTTCCAGGCGCTGGCGCAGAAGGCGCTGGTCGGCGTCGCGCAAGAGACGTTGGACAACCAGCACAAACACCTGGCGCAGATCGAGGGGTTCGTGCGTGCCGGCGTGCGGCCCGAGATTGACCTCGTCCAGGCGCACACGAGCATCTCCAACGCTGAAGTGGCGCTGATCACGGCTCGCAACGGCTATGATGGCGGCAAGGTGCTGCTCAACCAGGCCGCTGGCGTCGTTGGCGCGACCGACTTCGATGTCGTCGACGAAGACCCGCCGGCGGTGGAGGACGAGGACCAGCCGCTGCAGACCCTGCTGGGCAAAGCATTGGCAAGCAGGCCGGATCTGGCGGTCTACGACCGGCAGCAGCAGCAGCAGGAGCAGACCATCGGGTCGATCCGCGGGGCGCTGTGGCCGACGGTGTCGGTGACGGCGGGCGCCACCGAAGTGGGCACGTCGCTGGGCGGCACCGTGCCGAACTGGAACATCGGCGCGCTGCTCGGCTGGCCCATCTTCCAGGGCGGGCTGACCCAGGCCCAGGTGGCCGAGGCGGAGGCGAACCTGCAAGGCATCCACGGTCAGCGCGCGCTCGCCGTGCTGCAGATCCAATCCGATGTCGAGCAAGCCCGGCTCGCCGTGGTCGCCACGAAGGCGACGATGGGCTCCGCGCAAGCGGCTGTCGGCAGCGCCCGCGAGCAGCTGCGCCTCGCCGAGGCGCGTTACGCGGCTGGGCTCGGCGGCATCCTTGAGCTGAGCGACGCGCAGCTTGCCTACTCGGGCGCCGCGGTCCAGTTGATCCAGGCGCGCTACAACCGTGCGACTGCCCGAGCACAGCTCCTCGCAGCGTTGGGAAGACCATGAAAACAGAGGCTATTGCCAGTCGGGGCGCCGGCACTCCTCCGGCCGCGGCGCCCGCGCGTCGGCCGGTGCTGCGCGCCGTGCTGGTCCTCCTGCTCCTCGCGCTCGCAGCCGGCGGCTTCTACGTCCTGCGCAGTCGCAATGCCGCGACCAGCAACGCAAAATCCGCGGACGGCAGCTTGGGCGGCGCTCAGCCGCAGCGCCCCGTGCCGGTGCTCGTCGCGCCGGTCGAGCAGCGCGACCTGCCGATCTGGTTGGAAGGACTGGGAAACGTCACGGCTTTCTACACAATCACGGTCAAGTCGCAGGTCGATGGCCGCTTGACCGAGGTGCGCTTCCAGGAAGGCGCGGCCGTGCAAAAGGGCGACGTGCTGGCGCAGATCGATCCGCGCCCGTTCGCGATCCAGCTCCATCAGGCCGAAGCCGTGTACGCACGCGACCTTGCACAGCTCAAGAACGCGCGGGTCAACCTTGGCCGGTACACGCAGCTCAGCGGGCAGAACCTGATCCCCAAGCAGCAGGCGACCGACCAGCAGGCGTCGGTGGACCAGCTCGATGCGCAAGTCCGCGCCGATCAAGCGGCAATCGAAAGCGCCAAGCTTTCGTTGGACTATGCCCGCATCACCTCGCCGGTCGATGGCGTCACCGGCGTGCGGCTGGTGGACCCCGGCAACCTCGTGCGCGCGTCGGATGCCGGGGGCCTGGTCGTCGTGACGCAGATCGATCCGATTGCCGTGTATTTCACGGTACCTGAAGACGATCTCCCGGCGATCCAGAAGGGCATGGCGGCGGGCAAGCTGAGCGTGGAGGCGATGAACCGCGACGGGAGCGCGCGCCTCGCGACCGGCACGCTGGAGGTCATCGACAACCAGATCAACCAGGCGACGGCGACGGTGCGCTTGAAGGCACTGTTTGAGAACAAGAACCATGTGCTGTGGCCGAACCAGTTCGTCAAGGCGCGGCTGCTCGTGGCGACGCGCAAGGCGGCGTTGGTCGTGCCCGCGGTGGCGGTCCAGCATGGGCCGAAGGGGACGTTCGCCTATGTCGTGGCCAAGGACGGCAAGGACGAGAAGGCGAGCGCGCGGCCTATCGAGGTCGACGTGCTGCAAGGCGAGGACGCCATCATCGCCAAGGGCCTCGCGGTCGGCGAGCGCGTCGTCATCGATGGCCAGAGCCGCTTGAAGCCCGGCAGCAAGGTCGCGGCGCGCAGCGCAGGCAAGGCGGAAGGCGGCAAGGCGGACGCCGGCAAGGCGCGCCCATGAGCCAAGGCATCTCCGAGCCGTTCATTCGCCGCCCGGTGGCGACGACGCTGCTGATGGTGGGCCTGACGCTCGCGGGACTGATTGCTTTCAGGCAGTTGCCGGTCGCGGCGCTGCCGCAGGTCGATTACCCGACCATCGTCGTGTCGACGTTCCTGCCCGGCGCGAGCGCCGAGACGATGGCTTCGGCGGTGACGACGCCGCTGGAGCGCCAGTTCGGCCAGATGCCGTCGCTGGCGCAGATGACCTCGGTCAGCAGCTTCGGCAGTTCGCAGGTCACGCTGCAGTTCACGCTCGACCGCGACATCGACGGCGCGCAGCAGGACGTGCAGGCCGCCATCAACGCCGCCTCGGCGCTCCTGCCGCGCACGCTGCCAACGCCGCCCAGCTACAGCAAAAGCAACCCGGCGGACACGCCGATCCTGACGCTGTCCGTCAGCTCCGAGAGCCTGCCGCTCGAACAGGTCGATGACTTCGCCGACTCGATTCTTGCCCAGAAGATCTCGCAGGTTTCGGGCGTCGGTCTGGTGACCATCAACGGCGGGCAGAAGCCGGCCGTGCGCGTGCAGGTGGATCCGCAGGCGCTCGCGGGCGCGGGGCTGACGCTCGAAGATGTGCGCCTCGCGCTGGTCGCGGCCAACGTCAACCAGCCCAAGGGAAACCTCGACGGCACGCGCCAGGACTACGCGCTGTCGACCGATGACCAGCTGTACAATGCCAGGTCGTTCAAGCCGATCGTGCTGGCCTACAAGAACGGCGCGGCAATCCGCGTGGACGACGTGGCGGCGGTCATCGATGGCGTCGAGAACGCGCAGCTCGCCGGCTGGGCGAATGACAAGCGCGCGATCATCCTGAACATTCAGCGGCAGCCGGGCGCCAACGTCATCCAGGTCGCGGAGCGCGTCAAGGCGCTCCTGCCGCAGTTGCAGGCCTCGCTGCCGCAGGGCATCGACGTGCGCATCGCCAGCGACCGCACCGAGACCGTCAAGGCGTCCGTGGACGACGTGGAGCAGACGCTGCTGCTGACCATTGCCCTGGTCGTCGCCGTGATCTTCCTGTTCCTGCGCAACTTTCGCGCGACCGTCATCCCCAGCATCGCCGTTCCGCTCTCGCTCATCGCCACGTTCGGCGTGATGTACATGCTCGGGTACAGCCTGAACAACCTGTCGCTCATGGCGCTGACCATCTCCACGGGCTTCGTGGTCGATGACGCCATCGTGATGATCGAGAACATTTCCCGCTACATCGAACAGGGCGAGCGGCCCTTCCGCGCCGCGCTCAAGGGGGCCGGCCAGATCGGCTTCACCATCGTGTCGCTGACCGTCTCGCTCATCGCGGTGCTGATTCCGCTGCTGTTCATGGGTGGCATCATCGGTCGTCTTTTCCGCGAGTTCGCCATGACGCTGGCCATCGCCATCGGCGTGTCCGCGGTCCTGTCGCTGACGCTGACGCCGATGATGTGCGCCTACCTGCTGCGCCCCGAGCCGCCGGAGGACCAGCGCGGCCGCCTCTTTCGCTGGAGCGAGCGCGTGTTCGAGGGCGCGCTGGCTGGCTACGACCGCGGCGTGCGCTGGGTGTTGCGGCACCAGCGCTTCACGCTCATCGCCACGATGGCCACGCTGGTCCTGACGGCCGTGCTGGCGATCTACGTGCCCAAAGGCTTTTTCCCGCAGCAGGACACCGGCGCCTTGCTCGGCGTGTCGGAGGCGGCGCCAGACGTGTCGTTTCCGCACATGATGACGCTGCAACGCTCCTTGGCGGCTGCGATCCTCGCCGACAAGGACGTGCTGGGCGTCACTTCGTTCATCGGCTCGGACGGCAGCAACCCGACGACCAACAGCGGCCGCTTGTCGATCACCTTGAAGCCGCTGGCGCAGCGGACGTCGAGCGCCGAGGAGATCATCGCGCGGCTGCGGCCCAAGCTGGCGGACGTCCAAGGCATCAACGTGTATTTGCAGGCGGTCCAGGACCTGCAGATCGACAGCCGCGCCGGCCGCACGCAGTTCCAGTACACCCTCGAGGACGCCGACCGCGACGAGCTGGCCGCCTGGGCGCCGCGCGTGGTCGAAGCCATGAAGGCGCTGCCGCAACTGCATGACGTCGCTAGCGATCAGGAGAATGCCGGCCTCGAGATCTCGCTCACCATCGACCGCGACACGGCCTCGCGCCTGGGCGTGACGCCGCAAGCCATCGACGACACGCTGTACGACGCGTTTGGCCAGCGGCAGATCTCCATCATCTTCACGCAGTTGAACCTCTACCGGGTGATCCTGGAGATCAAGCCGGGCATGGCCAAGACCGCCGAGGCGCTCAGCCAGCTCTACGTGCGTTCCGCGACGGGCACCGCGGTGCCGCTGAGCGCGGTCGTGCACGCGGCGACGCGGTCGGCGCCCCTGGCCGTGAACCACCAGGGCCAGTTTGCGGCGGTGACCGTGTCGTTCAACCTGGCAGCTGGCCGTTCGCTGGGCGACGCCGTCCAGGCGATCGGCGGCGTGCGCGACAGCATCGGCATGCCGGCAGGCGTCCACGCGGGCTTTGTCGGCACCGCCCAAGCCTTCGGCGAGTCGCTGGCCAGCGAGCCGCTGCTGCTTCTCGCAGCGATCCTGACCGTCTACATCGTGCTCGGCGTGCTGTACGAGAGCTACATCCACCCGGTCACCATCCTCTCGACGCTGCCTTCAGCCGGCGTCGGCGCGCTGCTCGCCCTGTTCATCTGCAAGACCGATTTCAGCGTCATCGCGCTCATCGGTATCATCCTGCTCATTGGAATCGTGAAGAAAAACGCGATCATGATGATCGACTTCGCCCTCGAGGCGGAGCGCGACCAGGGCATGGCGCCCGAAGCCGCGATCCACCAGGCGTGCCTCCTGCGCTTTCGGCCGATCATGATGACGACGATGGCCGCGCTGCTCGGGGGGCTGCCGCTGGCGCTCGGCACCGGCATGGGCGCGGAACTGCGCAGGCCGCTTGGCATCACCATCGTCGGCGGTCTGCTGGTGTCGCAGGTGCTCACGCTCTACACGACGCCCGTCGTCTACCTGTACATGGATCGCCTGGGCAAGTGGCTTTCCGGCCGCAAGCGCAGCGCGCTGCCCGTGACGCCGCAGGTAGAAACGTGAACATCTCCGCGCCCTTCATTGGCCGCCCGGTGGCCACGTCCCTGCTCGCGGCGGCGATCCTGCTGGCGGGTTCCCTCGCCTACACGGTGCTGCCCGTCGCGCCCTTGCCGCGCGTCGACTTTCCCACCATCTCGATCGGCGCCTCCCTGCCGGGCGCGAGCCCGGAGACCATGGCCTCGTCGGTCGCCACGCCGCTCGAGCGCCGCTTTGGCCGCATCGCCGGCATGGTCGAGATGACCTCGACCAGCACGCTCGGCAACACCTCGATTACGCTGCAATTCGACCTCGACCGCAACGTCGACGCCGCCGCCCGCGACGTCCAAGCCGCCATCGCCGCGGCGGCCGGCGAGCTGCCGCCGGGCATGCCGTCGCGGCCGACCTACCGCAAGGTCAATCCGGCCGACGCGCCGATCCTCATCGTCGCGCTGACTTCCGACACGCTGCCCCTGGCGCAGGTGTTCGACGCGGCCAACACGGTGCTGGCGCAGAAGGTGGCGCAGGTGCCGGGCGTCGGCCAGGTGTTCGTCGGCGGCGGTCAGCAGCCGGCGGTGCGCGTGCAGGTCGATCCGGCGCGGCTGGCGGCCATGGGGCTCGGCACGGCGGATGTCCGCACCAAGCTTGCGCAATCCACGGTCATCCAGCCCAAGGGCAACATCGTCGGCGCCGTGCAGTCGCGCACCATCGGCGCCAATGATCAGCTGTTCGCCGCCCGCGACTTCCAGCCGCTCGTCGTCGCCACGGACGGCAACGCGTCGGCGCGCGTCGGCGATGTCGCCCGCGTCTTCGATGACGTGGAGAACGACCGCGTGGCGGCCTGGGCCGATGGCAAGCGCGCGGTTCTCCTCATTATTCGCAAACAACCCGGCGCCAACATCATCGAGACCAACGACCGCGTCGTGCGCATCCTGCCCGACCTGGCGACATCGATCTCCCCGGCCATCCACATGCAGGTCGTGCTGGATCGCACGCAAACCATTCGCGAATCGGTCTCGGACGTCGGCCGCACGCTGATGTTGAGCGTCTTTCTGGTGGTGCTCGTCGTCTTTGCCTTCCTGCGCTCCTGGCGCGCGACGCTGATTCCCAGCATCGCCGTGCCGCTCTCGCTGATTGGCACCTTTGGTGTCATGTACTTGTGCGGCTACAGCATCGACAACCTGTCGCTGATGGCGATGACCATCTCGACCGGCTTCGTCGTCGACGACGCCATCGTGGTCACCGAGAACATCTCGCGCGGCATCGAGCGCGGCATGCGGCCCATCGACGCGGCGCTGCAAGGCGCCAAGGAGATCGGCTTCACCATCGTGTCGATCACCTGCTCCTTGCTCGCCGTCTTCATTCCGATCCTGCTCATGGGCGGCATCGTCGGCCGCCTGTTCCGCGAGTTCGCCGTCACGCTCAGCGTGGCCGTCGCCATGTCCGCGCTGGTGTCGCTGACGCTGACGCCCATGATGTGCTCGCGCATGCTGCGGCCGCACGTCGCCGGCACCGGCGGCTGGTTCTACCGCGTCTCCGAGCGCTTGTTCGACGGTCTCCTGAGCCTCTACGCGCGCGGCCTGCGCTGGGTCCTGCGCCACCGCGGCCTGACGCTGTGCGCCACGCTGCTGACGGTCGCCGTCAACATCTACCTCTTCACCGTCGTGCCCAAGGGCCTGTTTCCGCAGCAGGATACCGGCCTCATCATGGGCACTTCCGAGGCAGCGCAGGACGCTTCGTTTCCCTCGATGAAGGCCCGGCAGGAGCGCATCATCAAGACCGTCGCCGCGGAGCCGGACATCGCGCACGTCGTGGCCTTCATCGGCGCGGGGCCGGGCTCCTCGACGGGCAATACCGGCACGATGTTCCTGGTGTTGCGATCGATGCCGCCGCGCAAGCTGACCGCCGATGAGGTCGTCGGCAAGCTGCGCCCGAAGGTGGGTCGCGTCGAAGGCATCATGGCCTACATGCAGGCGTCACAGGATGTGCGCGTCGGCGGGCGCATGGCGCGAACCCAGTACCAATACACCATTCAAGACGCGAACTTGGACGAACTGCGCGCCTGGGTGCCGCGCATGATGGAGGGATTGAACAAACTCAAGGAGTTGCGTGACGTGGCGAGCGACCAGCAAAACGCCGGGCTGCAGTACGACGTGCACATCGACCGCGACACCGCGTCGCGCCTGGGCATCACGCCGCAGGACGTGGACG
>CAIXAA010000624.1 GCA_903917305.1 uncultured Myxococcales bacterium
CATCGTTGCTGCGCACGGCGGCGTCCAGGTCGGACAGCTTGGCGCGGCGCGCGCGTTCGGTCACCTCGCGGTGCCAGAGCGCGGACACCAGGACCGCCGGCAGGGCGAGCTGCGCCACGCGCAAATCCCCGCCATCCCACAGCACTTCCAGGGCCTGGGCGCCGCGATCGCCCTGCGCCGCCTGCACGACGCCAAGCAGGAAAGGCCGCGTATGTTCTAGCACTTCTTGATGCATCGCCGCCAACCGCTGCTCCACCTCCGGCAGGCTGCGGCACTGCGCCAGGTCGAGCACGACGGCGCCGCGGCTGCGCACCGGCTGCTGCGCCTTCTTGGCATCCCCTTGATAATAATTGAGAAGTGCGACGCACAGCCCGGCATCGTTGGCCGCCACCCACGTGCCGCCCGCGTCGCGGTCGCGCGGGGCGACGATGCGCACGGTGCCAGCTTCCCAGGTCTGCGGTGGCAACGCCTTGCCGCGGCTGCGCAATTCGTCGCGGTTGTGGCCGACGCACAGGCGCCGGTCGCTCCCTTCGATGAACGTGACGGTGCACACGGCTTGGTTTCCTTACCTTTTGTGCGGCACGAAGTCGTCGCGGTGGATCAGCTCGCTGGCGGGCAACCAGCCGATCTCTGTGGTGATTTCGTCGCTGCGGCGGCCGGCGGCGCGGCGGGCGTCCTCGCTGTCGTAACGGACGAGGCCGCGGCCGACCGGCGCGCCGCGCAGGTCGGTGACCAGGACGGGATCGCCAGCGGAGAAGCGGCCTTCGATGCTGCGCACGCCGATGGGCAAGAGCGATCGGCCGCCGGCGCGCAGCGCGTGGGCAGCGCCGTCGTCGACCACGATGGTGCCGCGCGTGCGCACCGACGTCGCGATCCAGGAGCGCTTGCCGGTCAAGCGCCGCGCGACCGGGCGGAACACCGTGCCGACATCTTCGCCGGCAAACAGCGCGCCCAGCACGCCGGGGCGCTTGCCGCTGGCGATGACGCACAAGACCCCGACTTCTCCGGCTTTTCCCGCAGCCAGGACCTTGGAGCGCATGCCGCCCGTGCCGAACTGGCTGGTGCCGGCGCCGGCGGTCGCGAGCACGGCATCGTCGTGGCTGTCGGCGCTGCCGAGCAGGCGCGCATCCGGATCCTGCCGTGGATCCGCGGTGTACAGGCCTTCGACCTCGGTCAGCAGCACGAGCACGTCCGCGCCGACGACGTGCGCCACCTGCGCCGCCAAGGCGTCATTGTCGCCAAAGCGGATCTCATCGACTGCGACTGTATCGTTTTCATTCACGATTGGCAGGATGTGCGCATCGACCAGCTCCCCCATCACGCGCCGGGCGTGCAGGAAGCGGCCGCGATCCGCCAGGTCCGCGTGCGTCAAGAGGATCTGGGCGACCTGCACGCCGGATTCGCCGAACTGCGAGCGGTAGCGCGCCATGAGCAGCGGCTGGCCGATCGCTGCCAAAGCCTGCTTGCCAACTGCGGTTCCCGGCTTGCCCGCCAGCGCGCCCGTGCCCAGCGCCACCGCGCCGGAGCTGACCAGGACGACCTCGCGCCCCGCCGCCAGCAGCTCGCCAAGTCCCTGACACAGCGCGGCAAACACCGCCTCGTCGATCTGCCCGCTCGGCTGGCACAGCACCTGCGAGCCGACCTTGACGACGACGCGACGCGCCGCGACCAGCGATGTGCGCAGCACTGCGGTCACTCTCCCTCCTCGATGCGCTCGATGCGGGCGCCCAGGGCGCGCAGCTTGAACTCGATGCGCTCGTAACCGCGGTCAATCTGACGGATGTTGTGGATGGTGGTCGTGCCTTCCGCGCACAAGGCCGCGATCAGCATCGCCATGCCGGCGCGCACGTCCGGGCTCTGCACGCGCGAGCCGAGCAGCTTCGATTTGCCCACGACCACCACGCGGTGCGGGTCGCACAGGATGATCTGCGCGCCCATGCCGATCAGCGCATCGACAAAGAACATGCGGCCTTCGAACATCTTCTCGAAGAACAGCACCGTGCCCTGGCTCTGCGTCGCCACCGTGATGGCGATCGACATGAGGTCCGTCGGAAAGTGCGGCCACGGCGAATCATCGATCTTGGGGATGGTGCCGTGCATGTCCGAGCGGATGCGCATGTCCTGGTGGCCAGGCACGAACAGGTCCTCGCCGCGCACCTCGGTCTTGACGCCGAGGCGGTCAAAAACCATCCGGATCATGCGCAGGTGCTCGGGGCCGGCGTTCTCGATGGTCAGCTCGCCGCCGGTCACGGCTGCGAGGCCCACCATGGAACCAACTTCCAAGTAGTCGGGACCAATGCGAAAATCCGCGCCGTGCAGCTTGGGCACGCCATGGATGGTCATGCGGTTGGTGCCGATGCCCTCGATGCGCGCGCCCATGGCGTTCAGCAGGTGCGCGATGCCCTGCACGTGCGGCTCGCTGGCGCAATTCTGCAGGATCGTTGTGCCTTCTGCGACAGACGCCGCCATCAGCAGGTTCTCGGTCGCCGTCACCGACGCCTCGTCGAGGAACATGTCGACGCCGACCAGCCGCTCCGCGTGCAGCCGGTAGGTCTCGCCGGCGTGGAACTCCGCGCCCAGCGCCATGAAGCCGTCAAAGTGCGTGTCCAGGCGCCGCCGACCGATGACATCGCCGCCCGGCGGCGGCAGCTCGACCTGCAGCGCGCGGCCCAAGATCGCACCGGCAAACAGGATCGACGCGCGCACCTTGCGCCCCAGGTCCAGCGGCAGCGCCGTCGACGTCAGCACCGGCGTGTGGATGCGCAGCGCGTGGGCGTCCAGGTAGGTCACCTCGGCGCCCAGGGCGCGCAGGATGTCGACCATGACGCGCACATCGAGGATGTCCGGGATGTTGCGCAGGATGACCGGTTCTTCGGTCAGCAGGGCGCAGGCCAGCGCCGGCAACGCTTCGTTCTTGTTGCCGGAGACCTGCACGCGGCCGGTCAGGGGCACGCCGCCTTGAATGCGAAAACTGCTCATGATTCTCCTTGCGCTGCCCCTTCGAGGACAGCTCCCGGCGTCAGGGCGCCGGCATGCACGGCAAAGACCTGCCTGGGCGCAGCC
>CAIXAA010000625.1 GCA_903917305.1 uncultured Myxococcales bacterium
CATCGACCAGGAAGTCTTGCTCCCAGCTGAGGTATTCAACGACGAACGCGCGGAGATCCTGGATGGCGTACTGCTCACCGTCGGCGCAGCGTTCGCGCAGTTCGCGCCACTCGGCAATCACCGAACGCGGCAGGATGGCCTGGGCGGTCAACAGCGCGGGCGGCGACGCGACAAGGCCAACCGGCTGGACGAGGTCGAGCCACTCCTGGTGTGCGAGGATCTGCGGGTCACGCATGCATCACCCCGCCTGCGGCCAGAGGTAGACGACACCGAGCGGTTCCACGCGCGTCAAGCGCGCTTTGAAGCTGCGGCGGATACGGTCGGGTTCGCTCTTCAACTCGTCGTCGATGGCGCGCAGGCGCCGCTCCCACGCGAGTTGGTCTGCGCGCAACTGCTTGGTCTCCTCCGCAGTGAACAGATTCGGCAAGAACTGCTGAGGTTTGTCGCGCTTGTCCTGCTCCTCGCGGATGCGCATACGCTGGCGCTCCAGCAGCGCGACCATCGCCTCGGCCTCCCGCTCGCCGCGGTCGCTCAGCATCGCTATGGCTTCCTTGCCTGCTGCGTCCGCACGCTGGTCAAGTTGCACTTGAAGGTCAGCGACATCGAACGGCGCCTGGTTGGCGAACTGCTCGCGCGCCGCCTTGGGCACGTCGCGCCCCGCCTGTTGGCCAAACGCCTGCTCCAGGAGTTCCACGGTCGCTGCGTCCGCCGCCCGGCCCGCCGCAAATGGCTGCAACGGCTTGTCGCTCGTGCGCGGCTTCCAGCGCGCAGTCACAGCGAGAATCTCATCATGCAGCCGCGAAGCACCTTCGCCGAAAAGGGAAAGCCGCCCAAGCAGCACCACGCGCGGCTCCGTCGCCTCGGTCACCAGCACGCAGGCGCGCGACAGCTGGTCGTGCACGAAGCCCTGCGCCACGAACCGCCCGAGCAGGCGCTTGACGACGCGGTGCTCCAAGTGCAGGTGTACGGTGCGGTCGTCGAGCCGGCGCGGGTCCTGGAACACGATCGGCCGCACCGGCGATTCGCGCCGCCATTCCCAAGGCTTCTGTTCGGGCCGGCGCGGCGGGCGCAAGGCGTCCATCGTCACCGCCCAGGACGCATCGGCACCGGCCTGACGGTCCAACGCGGGAAACGCCCAGGTTTCAACGTCCAGGCCGCTGGGCGGATCGATGCGCCGCAGCGGCTCCGCGTGCAGCATCTCCAGCGCACAAGACAGCGCATCGTGGAACTGCACGGAATCAAAGCGCAGTGCCGCCATCGACTCTTCGTTGATGCGCCGCAGTTGGTCGAGCTGCTTCCGCAACGGCTCGTTGCGCTCGCGCGCCTCTTCCAACTCGGCCTTCACGACGCCGACCTTGTCGGCATCGCCGTCCACGGCATCAATGTCGAGCGCGAGCCGCTGCACGCCATTGCGACGGATGCCATTGTCCAGCAGCTTGCCGATGCGCGCGTCGAGCACCGGCGCCAGGCTCACGTGCTCGCTGCGGATGGTCTCGACCTTCCTGACCAGGATCTTGAGCACGCTATCTTCGGGCCTCTGGCGGAAGTAGAAGTAATGACAGCGTACTTCGGGCGCAGTCTGCAGCGTGCGGTCGATGCGGCCGTTGCGCTGCTCGATGCGGCTCGGGTTCCACGGCAGGTCGAAGTGGAAGAGGTCGGCGCAATGGCTCTGC
>CAIXAA010000626.1 GCA_903917305.1 uncultured Myxococcales bacterium
CGGCGTGCTGGGCACGGACACGGTGACGCGCAGTATGGCGGAACTGCTGGCGAATGCCCGCGGCCTCGCCGACCTGGGCGTGTCGACCTGGTGCATGACCGGCGGCTACACGGTGCCGCCGCAGACCCTGACCGGGTCGGTGCGCGGCGACATCGTGCACTGCGACCGCATCATCGCGGCGGGCGAGATCGCGGTGAGCGACCACCGCTCCTCCCAGCCGACTCTCGATGAACTGCTCAGAATTGCAGCCGATTGCCATGTCGCCGGCATGATGACCGGCAAGGCGGGTCTGCTGCACCTGCACCTGGGCGACGGCCGCCGTGGGCTCGACCTCGTGCGGCGCGCCCTGTCCGAGAGCGAGCTGCCGCCGCGCACCTTCCACCCGACCCACGTCAACCGGCAGCGACGCTTGTGGCAAGAGGCCAAGGATCTCACGCGGTCTGGCTGCACGGTGGACGTCACCGCGTTTCCAGCCGATGAGGAGGCGCTGTCGGCCGCGCAAGCCATCGCCGACTTCCTGCAATGCGGCTTGGATCCAAGCCGTCTGACCGTCAGCTCCGACGGCGGTGGCTGCCTGCCCACCTTCGACGGCGACGGCTGCCTGCTGCACATGGACGTCGGCCGCAGCCGGGCGCTGGCCGAAACGCTGGCGGAGCTGCTGCGCAAAGGCATGGAACTTGGGCGCATCCTACCGATGTTCACCAGCAATGTCGCAACGTTGTTTCGTCTCGGCGGCAAGGGCGTCGTCGCACTCGGGGCAGACGCGGACCT
Organism: uncultured Myxococcales bacterium; assembly: GCA_903917305.1. GTDB lineage: Bacteria > Myxococcota_A > UBA9042 > UBA9042 > UBA9042 > CAIXAA01. The sequence goes on from CAIXAA010000626.1 coordinate 772, forward strand.
CGTGCTGCTGGACGCCGAGCACCGCCCGAGCGACGTCCTGGCTCGCGGCCGCTGGCTCGTGCGACACGGGCATCCGGTCGCGCGCGGGCTCTTCGAGGCGGATCGCTGTCTCAAGTGAGACACATCTGAGACGGAGAGACACACCATGAGACAGAACATGTCTCAGCCGAGCGCACCATGGCACGGCATCTTCAGCGTCGACTCGGTATTTTATCAAACGATTTCAAGTGAATATGATTTTTCTTCGCAGTTGGCAAGGTCCTTGCTCTAGGTAGTCCTCGGATGCGGCAAGCCGCTCCACCCTTCGCGCGGCCACCCCCTCCGGCCGCACGAAAACTGCCTCCCCCAGCGGCAGACCCGCCGGTTCGCCCGACTGCAGCCCCCTCTCAGTCGGGCGAACCGGACAGGGATTTCCCCTCTCCCTTCGCAACCAAAGCTGCTTCGACATCGTCTGGATGGCAGGGCCAAAACGCCCGCAGGCCCTCCGATCGTCGGTCCGATCCGGAGGGCCTGCAGGCGCGGCCAGCTGCACCGGGGGGTGGCGCTGGCGTTACGGAATCAGCGTCACGTAGGAACCGTAGTGATGCACCGCAAAGCCGTGCAGGCCCGCGGCGCCAGCGAACGCGGTCTTGGTGGCGGACAGCGCCGCATCCAGGGCCGCCGCGCCTTCCTCGCAGAAGGTGATGTAGGTCGGCGTCAGGCCGCAGATCGTCTCGACACCGATGGTCACTTCCTTGCCGGTCTTGGTGGCATACGCGACCTCCGGACTGGCGCCGGCGATGATGGCGCTCGCCGTGTCGCGGTAGTCCATCAGCGCGACGCGGTCGACGCGATCCTGCACCAGCTCACTGAGCGGGCGCGTCGCGCCGGCGCGCGTCACCATCTGCGAGCTGAACCAGAACGGGATGTCCATCGTCAGGCGCAGGCCGGCGGTGTGGGCGATGGCCGCGATCTTCTCGACCATGTCCAGGTACTGGTTGGCCGTTCCTTGGAGGTCGCTGGTCCAGCCCGCCAGCAGGTACGGCTCGACATCGAAGTGCAGACCGACGGGACGCGTGCCGGGAATCGCCGCGATGGCGGCCACCGCCGAGTTCGCCGCGCTCGTCGCCTGGCCATGGTTCGCGGTCAGCGCCCACGAGGAGTCGCCGAAGAGCAGTTCGACGGTCGCGCAGTTCTGCGCCTGGACGTCCGCGGTGAACGAGCCGAGCGCGCTGGGGTTCGACACGATGCTGGGACCCGAGAGGAAGATCTCGCGCACGCCGTGGCTGCGGGCAAACGCAATGAAGTTGGCCTTTTCGGTGGCATTCGTGGCAACAACGGAGGTCCAGACCCACATGCCGCGCAGGGGCGAGCCGTCAGCGGGAACCGGCGCGGAGCAGGTCGGCGCCGGCGCGGGAGCCGGAGCAGGGCCAGGTGCCGGAGTCGGAGCGGGTGCCGGAGCGGGGGCCGGTGCCGGAGCCGGAGCCGGAGCGGGAGCCGGTGCCGGAGCCGGAGCCGGAGCCGGAGCCGGAGCCGGAGCCGGAGCCGGAGCC
>CAIXAA010000627.1 GCA_903917305.1 uncultured Myxococcales bacterium
CCGGGCGAGGCGATGCCTTGGATGGCCTCCAACAGCTTGTCGGTGCGCGTGATCGCGTGGCGGCCCTGCCAGCGGTGATCCAGGAAGGTGGCCTCGTCGATGTCGCGGTACGACGGAATCGCCTGCCAGAATGCGCCTTCACGCAGATCGTGGTGCGCCAGGGAGTCGGCCGGAGCTGGCGGCTTGACCCGGTGGCCGGGCTGCGGCTCGAACGGCGCTGGAACGAGGATCGGGCTGGTCGTCATGGCAAACCTCGGAATCCCTTGGGAAAGAGGGTCTCCGCGTCGGGGACTCGGTTCGTCAAGGGGCGCGTGAAGTTAGCACGCCGGGCGGCTTGCGTCGAGGAGGCGCGCACCCAGGTCGCGCAACTGCGCGAGAGTATGGATGTCCTCTTCGCGCTGCGCAGCGACGGTGCAGAACGCCGTCTTGCCCGCCAAGCGCTGCAGCGTGACGACATGGGCTTCGTCGGCTTCGCCCAGGTGCCGCAACTTCGCCGCGGCCTGCACGAGGCGCTCGGTCACGTCGGAGGTCTCCGCCGCGCCGAGACCGCTGTCGATCAACGGCTGGCGCAAGTGTTCCGTGGCGTCGATCAGGTGGCTTGGATCCGCCAGCATCCTCGGCACTTGGATCACGCGGTTGACGATAAAACCCGCGATGTTCATCGTCTGGTCCTGCAACTCGCGGTGCAGGTGGCGCGCCTCGCGCAGCGACGTCTCGCCCGGCGCCGTCACGATGACGAAGTGCGTGTGCGGCGCGCGCAGCATCCGGTCGGTCTCGTTGGCGCGCTCGCGCAGCCGCGGCAGAACCTCTTGGAAGGACGCAAAGAACTCCGCGATGTCGGGCAGCGTTTCGTTGCCGAGCAGCCGCCCCAGCACCGACATCGCCATCGACGTGCCGGCGCCGAGGATCGAGAAGCGCGACTTCTGCCCCGGCAGCGGCACCTTGGCGAACCACTTGAGGACGCGCTCGTTGATGAACGCCGCCAACGTGCCGCCCGCGTGCAGGAAGTCGACGGCGTTGTGCATCGGCGGCGTGTCGAGCACCAGCAGGTCGAAGCGGTCGTCCCGCATCAGGAAAGAGATGAGTTCCAACGCCATGTAGTCCGGCGACGCGGACAGCGCCGGCAGGAACGCGCGGTAGATGCGGTTGTTCATGACCTGGTCGCGCAGCGCCGCGGTCGGCAGGAGCCGCTCCACCATGTCGATGGCGCCGCTCTCCGCGTCGAGCATCATCGCGTGCAAAGTCCCGCGGTTACGCAGCTCGCCGTCGGCATCCAGCTCCGTTGCGGGCAGGTCGGCGCGCCGGACCGGCAGTACTTCCAGCGGCGTGTTGCTCGGCAGATCACGGCTGTGCAGACCCAGCGCCTGCAGCAGGCGGCGCGCGGGATCGATCGTCAGCACGAGGACGTGCCGGCCCGCGAGGGCGGCATGCAGCGCCAGTGCGGCGGAACTTGTCGTTTTTCCGACACCTCCGCTGCCGGCGAGGATGACGAGGCGGCTGTCCTGCAGCATGGATTCGAGCGTCGCGGCGGCTGCGGTCATGCCGCTCCTTCGGACCGTGCGCCGAAGCGGTGCGCCAACAGATCCACAGCATCCAGGGGCAGATCGCGCCGGAACAGGAACGGCAGCTCCACGACGCGACCCGCCATCGCCGTGCGCAGTTGCGTCAGGAAGCCCTCCGCGCGCTGGCGCCGTCCGGCCAGCAGCCGCGCCGCCCACAGCCATTCGCGCACCGGCTCCTGCGCCAAGCCCGTCGCCATTTGCGCTGCCGTTTGCAGGTGTTCGACGTCTTCAGGCCGAACGATGTGCGGGTAGACGCCATTGACGATGATCGCCGCCGTCTCCACGCCGTGGCGCCGCAGCAGGTCCGCGCGCAGCTCCAGGGTCTCGGTGACCGGCATCTCCTCCGGCAGCGTGACGAGGACGAGACCGGCGCGCCCAGGCTGGCTCAGCATCTCGCGCATCCCGACGGCGTACGTGGCCATCGACCCGACGCGGAAGACGTGGGCCAATGTGTCTGGAATCGCGTACATGCCGACGGTGAAGCCCGATGTCGGCAGGTCGCAGATGATGAGGTCGTAGCGGCCATCGCCAAAGCGCCCCTGATCCTGCTCGATGCGCCAGAGATGATAGAGGAACAGCATCGGCTTGACCGCGGGCACGGCCTTGAAGAAGCCCTCGACGGCGCGGTTGCGCAGCGCGAGGTTGACGAGGGCGGCGACCTTGAGCTGCTGCGTGAAGAAAAAGCGAAGGGAGTCCATGCTGTCGAGGCACGCCACCCACAGCCGGCGATCGACTTCGATGGGTTCGGGGCCGACACGCGGCAGGCCGAACAGCGGCGCGACGCGCGAGACTGACTCCAACTCCACCAGCAGCACGCGCTGGCCGCGCTGGGCGGCGAGGCGCGCCATCGACACCGCCACCGTCGACTTGCCCACGCCGCCCTTGCCGGTGACGAGCAGCACGGAATGACGCAGCAGTTCCGCGGCCAGCGGCGAGCCCGCGGCGTCTTGCTGCACGGTGGTGGGAGGCGTGATCATCGGCGCGAGCATAGCCGGAAGCAGGCGCGACGCAAACGGCGCGCCGGGCCACGAACGGCGCTACGTCCACCTGCAGGCCAGGTCGTCGACGGCGCGGGCCAGCAGCATGCCGGTGCGCGCGGATTGCAGCAGCGGAACGTCCCAGCGGCTGTCGCCGAGTGCCAGATCCGGAGGAGGCAGGCCCAACGCCCGCCACGCAGCAACCTTGCCCTCGCCGATCGGCACGGGTTCGGCAAAGCGCAGCGGCTGCGTGGCCTCGCAGTCGACGGCCACGATCGGCAGGCCTTCGAGGCCGAACAGCTGCGCGCCGATCTCCACCGCCAGCCGCGGCGAAGCCGACACCAGCCACACGTGCACGCCGCGGTTCGCCGCCGCGCGCAGCGCCTGCACCAGCCAGGTTCTTGGAACGACGCGGGATGCGATGGCATCGCGCAGGCGCACGTCCGCCGTTCCCGCCGGCACGCGCGCCAGCAGCTGCGCGGAGAACTTGCAGGCGCCGATGTAGTCCGTCTCGATCTCGCGTTCGTACTGCGCGAAGTCGGCTTGCCCCGGTTGCCAGGGCGCGTGCGGCGGCGCGCTGGCGATGCGCACCACCTCGTCGCCGACGTCCCCAGCCCACAACGTGTTGTCGGCGTCGGTGGCGAGGTGACTGCCAGGCGCGAGTCCAGCGATCGCTGCCAGCACCATCTTGGCCGAGGGCCTTTGGATCAGGAAGGAATCGCGCATGCCGTACCCCAAGCCGGAACGTGCCGGCCCGCGTCACTCTGCCAAAATCGTTGCGCGTTGTCAGCCTGCAAGGCAGACGGTTGTCGATCGCAAAGTGGAGCGGTGCGGAATGTTCGTGTAGACTGCAGGTTTGCCGGTTGGGCCTGCCCACAACGGATCGCAGCCCTCAGGATGGGCCGCGGCGCTGGACAGGATGGCGACGAGCGAGGCCGCGGCCCGCGAGGGAGACGACATGGCAGAAGGTCCGATGAGCGTGGGAGGGCAGGCGATCCTGGAAGGGGTCATGATGCGTTCGCCGCACTCGCTCGCGATTGCTGTGCGGCGGCCGACGGGGGAGATCGTCGTCAAGGAAGACGCGTGGCACTCCATCTGGGAGAAGGCGCGCTGGCTCCGCAAGCCGCTGCTGCGCGGCGCCGTCGTGCTCTTCGAGTCGATGCACAATGGTGTCAAAGCGTTGACGTTTTCCGCCAATGAGGCCGCGAAGTACGCCGAGGAAGGCGAGGGCGGCGCGGCGCCCAAGCCCGGCGAAGACGCGTCGAGCCTTGCGATCGTGGGCACCATCGCTGCCTCTGTCGCATTTGGCTTTGGCCTGTTTGCGGCCCTGCCGCACTTCCTGACGTGGCTTGCCGGCATCGTCCTGGGCAACGCTTCGCTCGCGTCGGGCAAGGATCTGGGCTTCCAGGTCGTCGACGGTCTCATCAAGATCACGTTCCTGGTTGGGTACCTGGCGCTCATCTCGCGCCTCAAGGACATCCAGCGCGTCTTCCAATACCACGGCGCCGAGCACAAGAGCATCTTCTGCTACGAAGCCGGCCGGCCGCTGACGGTGGAGAACGCGCGCGGCTACACGACGCTGCATCCGCGCTGCGGCACGAGCTTCCTGCTGATCACGTTCGTTGTCTCGATCCTCTTGTTCTCCCTCGTGTTTCCATTGCTGCCCAAGGTGTCGGACATCAAGTGGCTCAACCAGCTGGCGTACGTGTTCATCAAGCTGCCGCTGATGTTCCCCGTCGCCGGCATCGCCTACGAGATGACCCGCCTGTCCGCGCGCTTTCCGACCAACCCGATCGTGCGCGCCTTCACCTGGCCGGGCCTGCAGTTGCAGCACATCACGACGCGCGAGCCCGACGACAAGCAGCTCGAGATTGCCCTCTGCGCCCTGCAGATGACCCTGTGGCGCGAAGCGGAGTTGCAGCGCGGGCGCGCCGCCCAGACGGGTGCCGAGACCGACGCTGAAGTCTTCGGTTCTTACGGCGATTTTCTCACGCACCTGGGCGACACGCCGCTCCAACCGGCCCCCTTCGCCGCCTGACACGGAACAGGTCTTACGATGTACGAGCGATTCGAGGCGCTGGTCGCCCGGTATGACGAACTCAGCGACGCGCTGGCCACCAGCGAAGTGGCTTGCGATCCGGAGCGTTCCCTCAAGCTGATGCGCGAGCGCGCCGCGCTCGAAGACACGGTCGAGGCGTTTCGCACCTACAGAAGCGTGCTGCGGCAAGCCGAGGACACCACGACGCTGGCGCGCGACGACGCGGATCCGGACGTGCGCGCGATGGCGCGCGAGGAGCTGGCCGATCTGCAGCTGCAGCGCGAGGCCGCCGAGAACCGCCTGCGCGAGCTGATGATTCCCAAAGATCCCCGCGACGATGCCAACGTCGTGCTGGAGATTCGCGCGGGCACGGGTGGCGAGGAGGCGGCGCTGTTTGCCGCCGACCTGCTGCGCATGTACCTGCGCTACTCGGAAAGACGCCGTTTTGTCTGCGAAGTCATGTCCGAGAGCGAGGCGTCGCAGGGCGGCTTGAAGGAGGTCGTGGTCTTGATCCAGGGGCAGGGTGCCTACTCGGTGTTCAAGCACGAGTCCGGCACGCACCGCGTCCAGCGGATCCCTGTCACGGAATCGCAAGGCCGCATCCATACTTCCGCCTGCACCGTCGCCGTGCTGCCGGAGGTCGAGGAGACGCAGGTCGACATTCGCACTGAGGATCTGCGCATCGACACGTACCGCGCCGGCGGCGCGGGTGGCCAGCACGTCAACCGGACGGACTCCGCGGTGCGCATCGTGCACATCCCCACGGGCGTCGTGGTGCAGTGCCAGGACGAGCGCTCGCAGCACAAGAACAAAGCCAAGGCGATGATGCAGTTGCGCGCCAAGCTGTTCGATGCCCAGCAGCAGGCGGCCGCCAGCGCCAATGCCAGTGCGCGCAAGGATCAGGTGGGCTCCGGCGATCGCTCCGAGCGCATCCGTACCTACAACTTCCCGCAGAATCGGCTGACAGATCATCGCATTGGCCTGACGATCCACTCGCTGGACATGGTGATGGAGGGCGATCTGGGCGGCGTCGTCGAGGCGTTGAACACCGCGGAGCGCGCGCAGAAGCTGGCCGACATGCAGGACGCCTGACGGTTGCTCCTAGCGCCGCGCGCTCGCCACGACACTCTCCAGCACCAGCAACGCGGCCTCCGCGTCGGCGCGGGCGTCCTGGCACACGGGGTCGCCGTCGACGGCCAGCAGCGCGAGTGCCTGCGCTTTGCGCAACTCCTTGACCTGACGCGCCACCCGCGCCGCCAGCTCCTCGGCGTGCACGGCATGCGTCAGGTACACGTCCGCGGACGGCTGCCGCGGCGCATGCGCCGAGGCCCAAAGCGGACGCAGATCCCAGTCGAAACGCAGGGACAGGCCTTGATCGACGAGGTAGACGTCGCGTTCCAACGGCGGCCCGATCTCGTTGGTGTAGTTGCCGGCGCGCTGCCCGCCGCGCAGCAGCACGTTCATCCGCGTCGGCAGCAACCCGCGCCAGCGGCTCTGTTCCGGCGGGGCGACGACGCGCGGCGGAAGGGTCAGCCTTTGCAGCGCCTCTCGCAGCACGGGCATGGAGACATCAGGCAGGACGCAGGGTTCTGCAAGGGCGGGCCGGACTTGCGTCAGCGTCAGCGCCAGGACGAGGCCAATGGGCAAGTGCGGGCGGACGGCGCGGAGGAGGGATCGCGGCATGACAGCCTCAGACGCGCGATCGCCGCGCGCCCGCAGCCAGGAGCAAGCGGCGTGCCAACCTCCGGGTGTGTACAAGTGTCTGAAAGTGCGCCTGTGTTCTTGGTCTGGGCGTCTCAGGCTGGTCTCACCGCAGGTCTCAGCGAGACCGCGACCGAGACCTACGGCGCCGAGATCACCTGGCCGTGGGCATCGAGGTGATCGCAGCCCTTGAGCGTCGGATCGGCGGCGCAGAGCGGGTGCACGTTGCCGGAAACGCCCTGCCGGACGACGATCTGCCGCGACGTCCAGTCCTCGCCGTTGCGGCCGTCGCGCTCCACGAGCCACAGGGTCATCAGCCGTTCCGTCTCGCCCGCGTGCAGCGAGGGCAGGGCGAGCACGTTGCCCGGGACCGCGTCGTAGGACCGTTCCTTGTCGTAGACGCCCGTCGTCGTGAACCAGCTGAACAGCAAAGTTTCGATATCATTGCCGATTGCCGGGTCCACCGACTTGCCGATGACCTCCTTGTCGGCCGGATCCCACTTCGGCACGAGCGAGATCCGGTCGCCCGGCGCCGCTGTCGGCGTCAGGTCCGCCGGCCACTCGACCGCGTCGAGCAGCAGGCCCTGGATCGTCGGATTCTTGTTGATCTTCTTCGGGTCGATTGCCCAAGCCAGCCGCTTGTAGCCCACAAGGCAGTTCCGGCTGTCCGCGCACGGCTGACCCAGCGCCGCAGCCGTGTCGGTCGGGCAGGTGCCCCCGGTCACCTCCGCCGTCGCGACCTTGAGCAGGACGTAGAACTCGGGACGGTTCAACGCACTCGTCGCCGTGCTGGCTGGCGCGCTTCCGCCCGGTTGCGCCATGCCCAGCTTCTTGAAGACCGCCGGCGCCGCCGCCAGCGACGTCATCACGACATCGGTCGACAGGGTCGCCGTCACGCCGCTGCCCAGGTCCACTTGCAACGCCGGGTCGATGCAGCGAAACGCGCCGTCCTTGGCCCAGGCGAACGGGCAGAAGGCCCAGGAATAGCAGAGCTTGGCGCCCACCGGCTGGCCGGCGGTCAGCGGATCCAGGACCGTCGCGCCCGCCGCGGGAACGTAGGCTGGCTCGGCGCGAATCCCCAAGATGCGCAGCTTGTTGACCAAGGACGGCGGGGCGTAGTTCACGCCGCAACCGCCGAGCAGTGCGGCGCCAAGCAGCGTAAGTGCCCAAGATCGCAGCGGGAACATCTGTGTCCGAGCCAGCATTCGCGCTCCTGCCCGCTTCCATGCGCCTAGAGGGGGGTCGGCTTGAAGTCCACCGCAAACGGTACGCTAGTGGGCACCGGTTTGCCATCGCGCGTGCCCGGGCGGAACGGGCATCTCTTGACGTGGGCGACCGCGGCTGCGTCGAACGGCTCCCCCGCGCTGCGCAAGATGCGCACGCTGAGGACTGCGCCTGTCGCGGAGACCCGCACCGTCATCACGACTTCCACTCCGCGGTGCCCCGGTTGCGCGCCCTCGGGCCACGCCACATGGTCGCAGGAGGCGCTCGACGGCGCCGCCAGCACGATGTCGACCTGCCTCTGCGCCTGCTCCCCTTTTCCATCGCCCGTCGGCCCTTGCCTTTGCGCATCCGGATCGCGCCGCTGCCGCGTGCTGCGCTCATTGGCCTCCACGCCCGGATCGCCCAGCACGTCGTCCTTGCCAGCCTGCACCGCGACGCCCGTGTCCGAGCTGCCGCCATACGTCTGCGAAAGGACGAGCGGTTGTGGCTCGTTGTTCGCCTTGGGCTCCGCCGCCTTGGGCGCTGCCTCCTGCCGCGGCGCGCGCGGCCGAGCCTGAGGAATGCGCGCCGGCGCCTGCACTTGCGCCTCCTTGGCCGGCGCCGGTTCCGGCGGCGGCTTGGGCTCCTCCTTGGGCGGCGGCGGCGGCGCGGGCGGCTTGGGCAGCTCGATCTCCTCGCGAACCGTGCGCACCGTCTCCTGTTTCACCACCGTCGCCGGACGCGGACGTGCCTGTTGCGAGCCCCACCACACAAGCGTGCTGTGCAGCAGGAGCGCAAACACGATGCCGATGGCCAGATCGCGATTCAAAATCCGCCCCTGCAGTTACTCGATGTCCTGTTCCTTCGTATTGACGGCCACATGCTCGATGCCGAGCAGCCGCACCGCATCGATCACGTGGATGACAGAGCCGTGCGTCACGCGCCGATCGGCGCTGACCACCGCTTCCACGCCGGGCGAAAGCCGCACGATATCCGCCACACGCGCCTTGAGTTCCACCTCCGTCGCCGGCGCCCCATTCAGGAACAGCGCGCCATCCTTGGTGATGACGACGCTCAGCGGCTTGGAAGGTTTCAACTGCGCGCTCGCCGCCTTGGGCAGATCGACCTCGATGGACGGCTTCTTCATCTTCTCGCTCACCTCTTCGTTGGTGAGCATGAAAATGATCAGCAATACCAGCATGATGTCGACCAGCGGCGTCACGTTGATGTCGGCGAGCACATCGTCGTCGCCGCCGATCTTGCCGGCCATGGGCCCTCCGCTCTTGCGATCAGTTCGCCGCCAGCGTCCGCGCTTTGGGATGCGCGGCGTCGGTCTTCATGTGCGCCAGCAGGATCGCCGCCAGCGCGTCGGTATTCGCTTGCGTCTTCTTCACTTGCGTGCGGAACTGGTTGTACGCGATGACCGCCGGGATCGCGACGAACAGGCCGACGGCCGTGGCGACGAGCGCTTCGGAGATGCTGCCCATGATCAGCGCCGAGCGCGATCCGGTCGCCGCCTGGCCGACCGCCGCGCGCAAGTCCGCGAAAGCGCCCATGATACCGATGACGGTGCCGAGCAGGCCGATGAACGGGGCGTTGGC